>CAYWVP010000208.1:0-3193 GCA_964461605.1 uncultured Anaerolinea sp. | reverse complement strand
CGTATCCTCATTCTGGATGACGCGACTGCTTCAGTGGACTCTGAAACAGAACACCTCATCCAGCTTGCCCTGGCAAAACTGGTACAAGGCCGCACCACCTTTGGAATCGCCCACCGCCTCAGCACCGTGCGCAACGCAGACCTGATCCTGGTGCTGGAATCCGGCCGCATCAGCGCGCAGGGAACGCACGAGGAATTATTGGCGACATCCCAGGTCTATCATTCCATCTACAACCAGCAGCTGAAAAAGCAGGAAGGTCAGCCATGAGCTTCTCGGTTGGACCCTCTTTTGGACTTGGTCCGCGTTCATTGCTGGAGGATTTCGGCAGTGTCGATGGTAAAGGCGGCGATGTTTACAATCCGCGGGTCGTCAAACGGATGCTGGCTTACCTCAAGCCGCACAAGTGGCGCATGTTCGGGGCTTTTCTACTCACCCTGGTGCAATCCGGTCTGACCCTGCTGACCCCTTACCTGATCAAGGTGGCGATCGACCAGCATATCACGCAAGGAGACTTCCCGGGGCTGGTGAGAATCGCCATAATGCTCGCCATCACTTTTGTACTGCTCTTCGCGGTCACATCGTTGCAAAGCTACAGCCTGGCGTGGATCGGTCAACGCGTGCTGTCCACCCTGCGCGGGGATCTTTTCCGCCATCTGCAGCAGCTGCCCCTGGGCTACCAGGACCGGCACATCGTGGGGGTGACCGTTTCCCGCGTGATCAATGACGTTGCGGAAATCAACGAATTGCTCTCACAGGGGGTCATCACCCTGCTGGGAGACACCATCGTGCTGGTGGGGATCATCGTCATCATGCTCGGTATGAGCCCCAAACTTGCCCTGCTCACCTTCATTGTATTACCGCTGATGGTGGGAGCGACCTGGTTGTTCTCGCGCCAGGCGCGCCGCGCTTTCCGTCAAACCCGCTCCAGCGTGGCAGCAGTAGTGGGCGACCTGGCGGAGGATATCAACGGCATGCGGGCGATCCAGGCTTTCACGCGCGAAAAGACCAGCCAGGACCGCTTTGAACAGGTGAACCGCGAGAACCGCAACGCCTACATCAACGCCATGAACCTGTCCTTCATCTTCCTGCCCACCATTGAGATGCTGGGGATGCTGGCGACGGTCATCGTATTATGGTTTGGCGGACATTTTGTAATGGGTGGAGAGGTTACCCTGGGCATCATGGTCGCCTTCCTCTCGTACGTCTCACGCTTCTTCCAGCCGATCCAGGAATTAAGCCGGATCTACACCACGTTCCAATCAGCCATGGCGGGTGGTGAGCAGGTGGTCAACCTGCTGGATACCCCGGTGGAGATCGAGGACGCACCAGACGCGCTGCCACTACCGCCGGTTAAAGGTGAGATCAGGCTGACCAATGTATCTTTCAAGTACCGCGAGGAATTGCCGGAAGTGCTGCACCAGGTGAACCTGCACATCCCGGCGGGCAAGACTGCCGCGCTGGTGGGACCGACCGGCGCAGGCAAGACCACCATCGCCAATCTGATCGCCAGGTTTTATGACGTGACCGAAGGTTCGATCAGCATCGACGGGCACGACATCCGAGAGATCACCACAGCTTCCCTGCACAACCAGGTGCGGGTGATCGCGCAGGACCCATTCCTGTTCTCACGCAGTATTGCCGAGAACATCAAGTACGGAAAACCAGGTGCCACAGACGATGAAATGATCCTGGCTGCGCAACAGGCGAACGCCCACGACTTCATCATGCGCCTGCCGGATGGTTACCAGACGCGCGTGCTGGAAGGCGGGGTGAACCTCTCGCAAGGGCAGCGCCAGTTGATCAGTATCGCCAGGGCGCTGCTGACCGATCCGCGAATTTTGATTCTTGATGAAGCCACCGCGAATATTGATTCGGTGACCGAGGCGTTGCTGCAGGAAGCCATTGCCCGCTTACTGAAGGATCGCACCGCCGTGGTAATTGCCCACCGCCTGAGCACCGTGCGCAGCGCGGACCAGGTGCACGTAATTGACGACGGACGCATCGTGGAACAGGGAACGCACACCGAGTTGCTGCAGCGCAAAGGTCTTTACGCCCAGTTGTATGAACGCCAGTTCATGGAAAAATAAAATACCGGCGGCGCAAGCCAGGAAGCCTGACCATCACCGCCGGCGAATATCAAGGGGGGAAGATTACCAGCTCTCGATCTGTGAGCGAATCTGACTGATCTCCAACTGCGCTGCTTTCAAGTCCGCCTGGATCTTTTCCGTGTGTTCAGTTTCAGCGCGGATGAAGCGGGTGTAAGGTGTGATCGCCTCTTCGATGCGCTTGAGGCTGCCATCGATCTCCTTCTCAAACTCGGCTTTGAGAGAATCCACCATATCCACGCGCAAGGCGGTCATTTTTTCGTGCAATTCATTCTTGGCCGAGCGCCGTTTGGCCGGTATGATGAACAAACCCAGCGCAGCCACTGCCCCGGCAGCCAGGATACCGGTGACATCAGCAGCTGCTGTTGTCGCCAGAATGGTCACCAGGGTACCCAAGCCGATCGCGCCTACCTCCACTGCAGCAGAGGCAGCCACTGCGTTCATGGCCTTTTCGGCAATCGCGTTGGCTTCCTTGCGCTTATCGTAACTTTTTACCACCTGCTCGGCTTCCCCGCCAATGGCTTCCAACAGCCGGTTGCGATCATACCTGAAATTGGTATTGATGCCTTCACCGATGATATTGTCCTTGTGTTCACGCTGGCGGTCTGCCAGGTAGCCGGTGACCGATTTCCATTGCTGCAGGTCAGACTCGACCAGCCAATCAATGAGTGCCTCAACTTTCGTCTCCACCTGCTGCGGAAGATCCGCGATGACCTGGCGGGTAAAATCCGCCTGCATGCGTTCTTTTTTCAGCAGGTCAAGCACGTGACTCAAACGGAAACGATCCTCAAAAAAATCATCGCCGCGCTGTTCCATGGTGTAAAAAATATTTTCCACATCCGCCATGCGAAAAGCGAAATCCTTTTGCATATCCGTCTTGTAAACGGCCTGCTGGCGTTCCACATTCTGCAGCAGCACGACGTCCTCTGCCAGGATATTGCTTTGATTTTCAGCCCGTTCGCGGTACTCAGCGGTAAGGTGCGCAGCCACCCCGAGAGGGTTGAGGAACTTGAGCCGCACCTGTTCGGTCTGGTCCAGGTTGTCGTGGATGTAATTTTCCAGCGCCGCGAATCCGCTGGGCTGCCACA
>CAYWVP010000207.1:0-3201 GCA_964461605.1 uncultured Anaerolinea sp. | reverse complement strand
GTACCGGATGCGACCATGAAGGCAACACGCGCCGGGAAGTTGGCTTTGATGATCCCGGTGACCACATCCACGGAGGGGCGCTGGGTGGAAATGATGAGGTGGATGCCGGTGGCACGGGCGAGCTGCGCCAGGCGGGTAATAGAGCGTTCGGTCTCCTCCGGCGCAAGCATCATCAGGTCAGCCAGTTCATCGATCACAACGACGATGTACGGCAAGTACTCATCGCCCTTGAGGTTGTATTCAACGATGTTACGCGCACCAACCTTTGAGAAGCGTTTGTAGCGCGAGTCCATCTCACGGAGAACCCACTGCAGCGCCGCACCGACGCGGTCTGCGTCCACAACAACCGGAGCGAGCAGGTGGGGGATGCCGTTGTACCCGGTGAGTTCCACGCGCTTGGGATCGACCAGCACCAGGCGCAGATCGAGCGGGGTATTGTTGAGCAGCAGGCTGGTGAGAATGGCGTTGACCAGCACCGATTTACCGGAGTTGGTCGTGCCGGCGATCAGCAGATGCGGCATGGAGGTGAGGTCAGCGCAGACCGGCTTACCGGCAACATCCTTGCCGAACGCAAAGCGCAAATTTGATTTAACTTTCTTGAAGGTATCCGTCTCAATCAACTCGCGCAGCGAGACAAGAGAGAGCTCTGAGTTGGGCACTTCAATGCCGACGTAAGCCTTGCCGGGTACAGGCGCCTGGATGCGGATGCTGGGGGCGGATAAGGCAAGCGCCAGGTCATCAGCGAGGCTGACGATCTTGGCAACACGGACGCGGGTGCGACCGGTGCGGGTCTCGATGAATTCCGGTTCAACGCCATATTGGGTGACAGCCGGTCCGCGGTGGATCTCGACGATGCGGGCAGGGGCACCGAAGGAACCGAGCGTATCCTCAATGACGCGTGCGCGATCCCGGTCGTAATGAGATTGGACAGCTGACGGGGTGGCGGGGTCGAGAATATCCGCCACAGCCGGAATCGGCCAGGGCACGATGGGCGCTGTCACCTGGGTACGCACGATCGGAGTGGTCTGCGGAGCGACCGCGGTTGTGCGTCCGCCCGGGTCAGCAGCAGTAGTGACGCGCTGTGAACCCGATTTATCGCGAGCGGCTTTCCCGGTAATCCCGGCAGCGGCTTCTTCGATCAGGTTGAGGGGAGTAAAACCTCCCGGCAGGTCTGGTTGCTTTTCCTTCTTTGGATGGTAAGCTTTTGCCCTGCCGAAGTCGAAGACCGGCTGGCGCGTTGGAGCTTGTTCAACTTCGGTTACCGGCTTTTTAAACCGGTCAATGATAGCGCCAAGACCACGCGCCAATTCAGGCAAAGGAATGTTGATAATGAATAGTAAAGCGACGAGTGACCAGGCGACAAGGAAAACCGCCTCTCCGGCGCGCCCGAGTGAATTACCCAGCATGCGGTCGAAAAAGGCTCCTACAAAGCCGCCGCCGAGTCCTTTCTTCGCCGAGGCAAAACCACCCAGTTCGTAAAAATGAAACCAGGTGAGCACATTAACGTAGAGCAAAGCCAACCCGGCAACACGCCAGGCGGAGATGCGCGGAAGGCGCTCATATTTCCGGAAAAGCAGGGTTATACCGCCAATGATCAGCGCTGCTGGAAGGATCACCCCGCCCCAACCGGCGATGCGCCTTGCAGTCAGTGATAACCAGCTGGTAAGCGGACCCGTTTCTTCCGCGAACAATGCCACGATGCCCAAAACGCCCAACAGAACAATGACCCCGCCGATGAAATTCAAGCGCTGGTCCAGGGTCAGGCTGGACCGCGAATAAGCCTGCTTCCTCCGTGAAGAGGAACGGGAGGTTTTTGTCGAGCGGACGTATGTTTTACGCTTTGAAGTCTTCGCCATGATTCTCCACAATCCGTCCTAAAACGGATGCATGTTCCATACCATTTTATCACGCTGGATGGATGAACGTGGTTGGACTGGATGTGAATGAGAATTATGGGATTGAAGCGCGGGCTTTGGCGAGGACCTTTCGGGTTGATTCAAACGCCAGCGGAGGCAGATCCTCCAGGGAGAACCATCCCACCTGGTCCGCGTCATCGGCTGCGCGCAAGGTTCCGCTCAAAATATGAGCACGATAAATGAGAAAAATATCGGAGCCGCGGATGTGTTCCCGCCCGGTGATCAGATCAAATAAGCCGTCAAGTTCAGCGGTCAACCCGGTTTCTTCTTTACACTCACGCAGCGCCGCCAGGGCTGGATCTTCAAACGCATTAACGAAACCCGCAGGAATACTCCACTGACCCACAAAAGGGTCCAGCGTTCTGCGGACAAGGAGCACTTCACGTCCACGCAGGATGAGCACGCCTGCGGCTACCTTTGGATCCTCGTAGTGGACCCAACCACAGGCTGGACAGGCAGGTCTTTTTTCGCCCATGACCACAAGCTCCTCCAAAGGAGAAGCACAACGCGGACAGAATTTGTAACCCTCGTGATTATTCAATTAGTGCCTGCGCAGAAATATAGCGGCGGCACCAGCCAGCACGGCGATGATGCCGGAGATGATGAGGAGCAGGTTGCGCGTCTCCTGGCGGGCGAAGGGATTAACCTCAGGTTGGTTGCCTGAATCCATGATCTTTCCCTGTTCGTCTACATCGGGGATTCCCAGGATGAGCGCGGAGAGGTCTCCATCTGCAGTTGAATCAGCAGCAGCTGGTTCCTGCGGTTCTGCCATAGCGGTAAGAGGCGGTTCTTCAGTGACCGCAGCAACTCCAGGGAATGGAGTTGGTTCAGCGGGTAATTCCTCCAACGGCGCAGGTGCCATCTCAGGTTCTGCTGGTGATTCCTGAAGTGGTTCCTCGGTCGCGTCGGAGGTGCCGCCGCCAACGCCTGGATCAGTGACATCCCAACCCGGACCCCCAGCTCCACCACCGCCAACCCCGCCTGTGTAAGCTTCTTTACTGGCAGAGTCTCCACCGCCACCACCCATGCCCAAAACGGGGTCCCAATTGATGATCGCAGAGGGTGAGATTCCAGCTGAAGAGTCTTCAGCCATCAGCATGGCTGCCTCGGGAACAGCTTCCCTTGGAGCGGAGGAGCGGGCTCCACCCAATAAGTAGGAGGAAGAAAAAACCACCACTAGCATGACTGCCGCAGCTATCGATACGAAGCTTAAAGCCGGCTGCAGCCATATTGCACGACGGGGAACTCGAACCTTTTCAGGTGAAAGGGTAAAGTTGCGGGGGGC
>CAYWVP010000206.1:0-3223 GCA_964461605.1 uncultured Anaerolinea sp. | reverse complement strand
TTGGAGCAGCTCGAAGAGCAGTGTTTGGAAGTATCCCCTGGCAAAGATGCCAGTTTCACTTGCAACAAAATGCTGGTGCTTATCTGCCCAAACAGCATATGAGATTGGAGGTAGCCGCAGACATTCGTTCCATGTTCAATGCTCCTGACCGAAAGACAGCCGATGAGTTTCTTCAAGCAGCCATCCAGAAGTACGCGGTATCAGCGCCAAGGCTGTCTGCCTGGTTGGAGGAAAATCTTTCTGAGGGGTTCTCGGTCTTTGATTTCCCTTTTGAGCATCGTAGATCCATCCGGACAACCAACAGCTTGGAGAGGATAAACAAGGAGATACGTAGACGCACGAGAGTAGTCGGGGTGTTTCCAAACGAGGCATCCTGTTTGAGATTGATCTCTGCGCTTTTGATGGAGATCAGTGAGGAGTGGCAGATAGGCAAACGTTATTGTGCTGGCAAGTCATTCGATTGTTAAAGAACGATGGATATTTCTGACTTGAATTTACAGAAAAAAGGTTGCGTAATCGATAACTTAAATAATTTTGTGCTAGTTGACTCTACAGTTAGTGTAGAGTCTATAATTTTTATTGTCTAACCATCAGTCAATATAATTTGTAGTTATCACATCACTTTGTACTTGCAGGGGAACAGTTCCCTTGCCCATTCTTTTCATCCTGGAGGATCACAATGAAGAAAGTCACACAGTCGGTAACACGTAGGGATTTCATGAAGGGGGCAACAATTGCAACAGGTGCAGGTATCTTGATGGGGTGTGCACCAAAAGTAGTTGAGACAACAGTACCTTCGGCACCTCCTACCAGTGTGCCGGCTGTTGTCGACAATCAGGCGGCAACAGCAATTGCTACTGAAAGCATCAATCCACGAACGGCTGCAGCATATTTGAATCCACAGGATTATGACTACCGCAGTCACACCTCTGACCTGAGCACCCTGTTTTCCGAATGGAAGCTTGGATCGCTCACAATTGGAAACCGCATGGTCAAATCAGCCGCGGGATCCGATACTTATAAAAAGGGTATTAGCGAAGAGATGATCGCGTACTATACCAATTTTGCCAAGGGCGGGATCAAGATGGTCTGGTGCGAGAACTTTGGTAGTCTTTTTACCAAGTATCCACAAACCCCGGCGAGATTGGATCTCACAACGGCACCAATAAAATCGCTTGCGGATGCCGTCCATGCCGCCGGAGCATACATTGGCTATCAAAATGACTCCATGAATGTGCCTTTTGCAGAGTTGGTAACGATCGACGACATCAAGTTGATCCAAAATGACATGATCGCAGGCGCAAAGTTACTGCATGATGCCGGCTTCGATGCTTTTGAAATTAACTCCGCAGGTAACAACCTTGGAACCTATTTCTTCTCGCGTGGACGCAACACCCGCACAGATGAATACGGCCCGCAGAGCCTTGAAAACCGCGCCCGGTTTGTGACCGAAATCATCCAAGGAATGAAAGAAGCTTGCGGCGAAGATTTCGTCGTCCAGGTTCTCATAAACGGCATTGAAGAAAACGACCAGAATTTGGGCAATAGTTCCAATTTGATCACGGTTGAAGAGAACAAAGAATTTGCCAAGCTTCTGGAAGCAGCCGGTGCGGACAGTATCCACGTGCGTCTCGGACCCACAGGCCAGCACGTATGCCAGTTTGCATCGGATCTCTACTTTACCGGCAACGGTATTGAAGGAACCACGGGCTATGGGACTCAGTTCGATTTCTCCCGTCATTGGGGTGGCATGTTGATTGCCAACCACTCAGGTTGTGGCATGATGCTCAATGTGGCGAAGGCGATTAAAGAAGCCGTTTCGATTCCGGTCGGAACTGTCACCTACATGGATCCTGCGCACGCCCCGGACTTTTTTGAAAATGCTTTGAAAGACGGCATGGTTGACTTCCTGATCATGAACCGTCCGCTGACAGTAGAAAAAGAATATGTCAACAAACTTAAAGAAGGCCGCATTGACGAGATCGCCCCATGCACCCGCTGTATGCATTGTCACTTTGATAGAGACAAAGAAGGCAATGTTTATGAGCACTGCCGGGTGAACGCGGCAACCCAACGTGCATATCGCGATGCGATGCCTGAAGGCGATGAACCGCTTCCCGCAAGTGTTGTGAAGAATGTTATGGTAGTCGGTGGCGGCCCTGCCGGGATGGAAGCTGCGCGAATTGCTGCACAACGCGGTCACAAGGTAACCTTATATGAAAAGAGCAGTTCAGTGGGAGGTTTACTCACCTTTGCTTCAAAGGTTAAAGGACCGCATGAGAACCTGGATGACTTGCGCGCCTACCTGGAGCGCCAACTTGAACTAAAGGGTGTCACCGTTGTGACGGGCCGCGAGGTGGATGCCGCCTTTATCACCGAACAAGCACCTGATGTTGTCATCCTGGCTACCGGAGGACTACGGGACAAACTTCCGTTTACTGAAACTGAAGGCACCAAGATCCTATCCGTTTATAATTACGCGGATCCCAGCATCGGTGAGAAGGTGACACTTGTGGGTGGTAACGCGCAGACGATTGATATCGCGCTCTTCCTGTTGGCAAAGGGCAAACACCTTTCGATCGTTTCTCCTGACCCATTAACCAGTTTAGGCAAGGGTCATTCAAACTGGGTGAAGACTTTTGAAATGCCGATGCTCTATTCCCATGGTACACGTGTTTGGCCAAATGCGAAGATCGTCTCGGTTGGTAATGGAGAGATCACAGTACTTGGTGAGACCGGGATCGAAACCGTCGTCAAGTGCGATACGATCATTGAAGCGATGGACATGCTTCCTAACACCAGCGTTCTTGATGGTGTTACTGGAATAGAAACCTACGCAATAGGTGAGTGCAATGACCCCTGGAACATCGCTGAAGGGATCACTGCTGGTAACCTGACAGCCCGGAAAATCTAGTTGCGACCCTGTCCTGTTATCGGGTCGCAGAAACAATAGTTGAGAGAACAACCGGATTGGATGTGTAAAGTGCACTTACTCTAGTTGTTCTAAGCTCTGGATCAAAAAGGAACGCACACTTTTGTTTAGGTGTGCGTTCCTTTACTTCACAGCATCCATTTTGCCTCTTTCCCTATACTGCCTGAAAATGAGAATCCTGCCGCATTATGAATGCGTTTTCATGCATGTATTTTCCTCCCCATCTTCTTTGCCTGCGTGACCGTTCGACCAGAACAAATAACTCTTGACTTTTTTTCTCGAGGGTCTACA
>CAYWVP010000205.1:0-3276 GCA_964461605.1 uncultured Anaerolinea sp. | reverse complement strand
GCGGACCGGTGGCGCTTTTATAGAACGGGGGACCCACGGTTACTTTTTGACCGGTAAATAGTTCGGAGACGATGGGAAACAAGATGCCGATCAGGCAGATCAGGAAAATAGCAAAGAAGAGCAGGTTGTTGATCAGGAAAGCGGATTCTTTTGAAAAGAATGATTTGATCTGGTAGGGCGAGGAGAGATCTGACCAGCGCCAGAGCAGCAACCCCAACGAAAAGACGAACATCACCGCGATGAACGCCAGAAAAGCCGGGCCGATGGCCGATTCTGAAAAACTGTGAACAGAGGAAAGCAGCCCGGAACGGGTGAGGAATGTGCCAAAGATGACGAGGCAGAAGGTGAGGATGATAAGCGCGATATTCCAGTGCTTGAACAGCCCGCGTTTTTCCTGCGTGATGGAGGAATGCAAATAAGCGGTTCCGGTCAACCAGGGAATCAACGCGGATATCTCCACCGGGTCCCAGCCCCAGTAGCCGCCCCAACCCAACACGTCATAAGCCCAACGGCTGCCCAGCACGAGACCGAGGGAGAGGAAGAGCCAGGCCATCAAAGACCACTTGCGGGTGGATTTTAGCCAGCGGTCATCGGTCCTGCCGGTGATCAGCGCGGCGATGGCGTAGGCGTAAGGGATGACAAAGCCGGTGAAACCCAGGTAAAGCGCGGGAGGGTGCACGACCATCCCGAAGTGGCGCAGCAGCGGATTGAGTCCGGAGCCATCAGGCGGGTCAGCCTGCAGCGACATCATGGGCGGAAAGAGCGAGCTGACCACCTGCCCATCCATGGTGATGAAGTAGCGATTGAAAGGATTCTCGAAAAATAATACCAGGATAAGGAAAAAGAAGACCGTGAAACTGGTGATGGTGATCACCCACGGCAGCAGGTCGTGCTCTGTTTTCCACTTACGGACCAGTGTGATAAAGGTGAAGCCGGAAAGCAGCCAACACCAGAAGAGCAGCGAGCCTTCCTGTCCACCCCACAAGGCGGTCAATTTAAGATAGAAGGGCATGGACAGATCGGTGGTCTGGTACACATAGGTGTACTCAAAATGCCCGGTAACAAGCAGGATGAGCAACGCGATAACAGAGAGGCTTAACAATGGAAATGTGACCAGCGCTGCACGTCTGGCGGTTTCCAGCATGGCTGTTGAGCGGGTGCGCCCGCCATAGATGGAGGTGACCACCGCCAACAGGGCGGTGACCAGGGCGATGACCAGCATGCCGTAACCGATCGGACCGATCATGGCGCCACCTGCGAAGGCACGCCATCTTCATAGCGGGACGGGCATTTAAGCAGCAGTTCTTCGGCATAGAAGACGCCATCCTCACCCAGTGCGCCGGTCATGATCGCCTGCGCTTCATTGGTGAGCAAATCCGGCTTCACGCCGTTATAAGATACCTGTATTCGGGTGGCGTTGGGATCGATGGAGGCTTCGTGCAGTACCGTTGCCAGGCCGCCGAGAGCTTCGATCTCATCATTGTCACCCGGTATGTGCGCCACAGTGAAGGTGAGGTTAAGGGTGCGGGTATCATATTGGACCGTATCACCCAGGACCACGCCGGATACGCGCACATTGTTCCCCGCTTTTGCCTTGCCGGAGGCCAGTTCATCCACGGTCAGATAATACTGGGCATTACCTTTCAAACTGGTTACGACGAGCAATGCAACGGCTGCCAGCATTAACACGCCGCCGATGAGGAATTTATTAGGTTTAAACCGGCGCGGGTATTTTTCCTTCTGGGTGTTCTCTTCCAACGTGAACTCCTGATCAACGAATAAATGGCGAGCAGAGTGAGGCGATTGTGATTATAACAACAAAAATTGTCGCATTAATACATTCGGAGGATGATTAAAGTAACTTCTCCTGGGGTGAAGAACTGACCGGATAGTGTATTGAGGACAGGGTCTTCGAAAATATATCACGCGCAGGACATTACATTAATCTTAGGTTTGAAAGTTTTCCCGCATTTTACTTGCATGTTGAAAAAAAGGAATATATAATGACACGAACTTCAGCTTCAAAACCAACTTATTTATTGTTGTGGCAATAAAACCTTAGAACATTGAGAAAGGTAGTTAAATATGACAGATCCTACCCCGGTCGAAGAAGTAAAACAGGTTGAAGAAGTAAAGAAGGTAAAGAAGAACAAAAAGCTGGGCGTTTGGGCGATCATTGGTATCGTTGTGGCAGCCCTGGCGGTTGTCGGCGGAGCAGGCGGCGGCTACCTGATCCATCTTTCCAACACCAGCCCCGAGTTTTGCGCGACCTGCCACATCATGGACAAGAACGTCACCTCCTATCTCTCCAGCAATGACCTGGACAACGTTCACTACCAGGCAAATGTTGCGTGCAAGGAATGCCATGACTACCCGGTTCCGGCCGAGATCCGCAGTGGCATCAAATTTGTCTTTGGTGATTACACCGTGGATGAGAACGGTGATTTGGCGAAACTGACCTACGGTGATGATATCTGTCTGCAGTGCCACATCAGCAAGGAATATGTAGCCCAATCTACTGACTTTCTGGCCAAGAACCCGCACAACAGTCACAATGGTATGCTTTCCTGCAAAACCTGCCACGTTTCACACGGCGACCAGATCGATTACTGCTCACAGTGCCATGACAACGGTGCCCAGCGCTTGATCGGTGAAGAGTACGCACCGCGGGAAGACACGATCGACTAAATAATTTATGTAATGAAAGACGCTGTTTAAAAAGTCGGAATCAAACAGCAAAAAAGAAGCGAATTGTAGAAATAAATAAAAAAGCAGCGATCGCATGGTCGCTGCTTTTACAATATTATGGGCAATACATAGAATACCTTATGGAGTAATTACTTTCTCAATTCCCCACAGTAGAAACCGTTTGAATTCCCAATTTGTATAAGGTGGCCAAATACGACTTCCACATCAACTGGACGACTGGATCGTATTATCAATCTCGTGGAGAAGATATATAAACATATTTTCATTGGTGGCTAAATGCTGCTTGACTCTACACTTACTGTAGAGTGTAGACTAATATAATTGACCGGTGTGTTTCTACGCCGAAACCCGTTACATGAATATCCAAAAGGAGCAACAATGAAAAAGGAAAGTAAGACAAATCGAAGTCGTCGAGATTTTCTGAAAGGTTCGTTGTTGGCAGGTGGGGCCAGTCTGGCGCTAGGTGTGGCAGGGTGTGCACCAAAGGTGGCAGAGACACCTGCAGCTGAATCTCCTGCATCCAGCCCGTCCTTCCTGACCAAACCCGCGGCGATCAAAGATGGGGAT
>CAYWVP010000204.1:0-3318 GCA_964461605.1 uncultured Anaerolinea sp. | reverse complement strand
GACTTTGCCGGCGTGAAGGTGAAAAATTATTCTTGAAGGGCAGCCGCTGCTTCTCGCCAAAATGCGCGTTTGAAAAACGCGGTTTTGCCCCAGGGCAGCACGGCCGTACCCGCCAGGGTCGCACCGATCGTGAATCAGACTATGCGCGTCAGCTGCGTGCCAAACAGCGCGCCCGCCGCGTGTATGGAATGACTGAGCGCCCGTTCAGACGTTACTACACCATCGCTTTACGCACCCGTGGTCTTTCCGGTTTGAACCTGCTTCAAACCCTTGAGAGCCGCATGGATAACGTGGTGTATCGCATGGGTTACGCTGAGAATCGTGCCCAGGCCAGGCAGCTGGTAAACCACGGTCATTTTACCCTCAACGGACGTCGTGCTGACATCCCGTCGATGCTGGTGAGACCGGGTGATACGGTGGCTGTCAAGGAAACCTCAAAAACTTTAACCTATTTCAAAGAGCTGCCCGATCTGGCTGAAAAACGCCTGTGCGCAATTTGGATGGATAGAGACATCAAGCAACTTTCCGGTCGAGTTCTTCGGCTTCCTGAACGATCTGAGATCGATGGCAGCCTGAACGAACAGTTGATCGTTGAATACTACTCACGTTAAGGTCTGTTGACCCTATGACAGGATACGACTCAGTATCGGAAAGGGGTGTATTATGTGCGCTCTAATTAATATGGTCACTCCCAAGATCGAAGTGAAGAATGACTCGGGTAATTACGGGAAGTTCATCCTCGCTCCGCTCGAAAGAGGATTTGGCGATACACTGGGCAACGCCTTACGCCGGGTTCTGCTTTCATCTTTGGATGGCGCGGCGATCTCCTCAATGCGCATCTCAGATGTGACCCATGAATTTTCAGATATCCCCGGTGTGCGTGAGGATGTCATCCAGATGATCCTGCAGGTCAAACAGATCCGCATGATCCTGCACGAAGGCGATACTGCCCACCTGCACCTGGATGTTCGCGGCGAAGGTGTGGTCACCGCAGCCGATATTCAAGCCCCGGCAGAAGTTGAGATTGTCAACCCGGAACTTTACCTGTTCACGGTTGATGATCCCAAGACCAGGCTGGACATCGATTTCACCGTTGACCGCGGTCGGGGTTATTCCCCCGCGACTGATCGCAGCGGCAAGCTGCCCATCGGTGATCTACCGGTGGATGCGATCTACAGTCCGGTGAAAAGGGTGAATTTCTCGGTTGGATATGCCCGTGTAGGCCAGAGTACCAACTTTGACCGCCTCGTGCTGGAAATCTGGACGGATGGCACGATCTCACCTGAGAAGTCTTTATCCTCCTCCGCCCAGGTCATCATTGATCACTTACGGCTCATCTCCGGCGTCACTGAAGAATCAGTGCTGTTGGGAGTTGAAAAGGAAGTTGTTGGCAGCCATCTGACCAGCGAGGCCGCTGAAACCCCCATTGAAAACCTTGACCTGTCTGTGCGCGTTTTCAATTCACTGAAACGCACCGGGGTCAAAACTGTTGGGGATGTGCTTGAACTACTGGACAAAGGTGATGAAGCAGTTATGTCCATCCGTAATTTTGGCGAGAAGAGTCTGGATGAGCTTCGCGACAAGATGAAAGAAAAAGGCTTCATGCAAGACGAAAATGAGTTGGAGTAGGTAGATATGCGTCATCAAATTGCAGGTTACAAACTTGGAAGACAGAAAGATGCGCGTGCCGGCTTACGCCGCACGATGGTCAAACAATTATTCGAACACGAGCGTATCCAGACCACCCGCGCCAAAGCGATGTTCATCCGTGGTGAAGCAGAAGAACTGATCACCCTGGCGCGCCGCAGTGGAAAAGGTACAGATGCTGAGAAGGTGCACGCTCGCAGACTTGCAGCAGCCCGTCTCGGTGATGCAGTGCTGGTGAAAAAATTGTTCGACGAAATTGCCCCGCGTTATGAAAACCGCAATGGCGGCTACACACGCGTCAACAAATTGGGACCACGCCTCGGTGATTCCGCTGAGATGGTTCTGATCGAGTTGGTCGAAGAATAATCCTTCCGGCAACCGCTGGACGGATTGGAATGGCTCTTTACAAACTTATCCTCGCTTACGACGGTACTGATTTTTCCGGTATTCAACGCCAGGGAAGAGTACGCACTGTCCAGGCAGAGCTTGAAAAAACGCTCGGAGAGTTGGGATGGCAGGAAAAAAGCCTGCTATTCGCCGGGCGCACCGATGCAGGTGTTCACGCCTCCGGACAGGTTGCGACATGTGCGCTGGATTGGCAACACTCATCTGCTGATCTATGCCAGGCGTTGAACGCCAGATTGCCGCAGGATGTCTCCATACTGGAGGTATCCACGGTAGAAGCAGAATTCCACCCCCGTTATGATGCTTCAAGCCGTGAGTACCACTACACCATCTATCACATGGCAGTTCGCCAGCCTCTGAGAGAGCGCTTTGCATGGAGAATCTGGCCTGTATTGGACCTGGAACGCCTGGAGCAATGTGCTGAGATTTTTATCGGACGGCATGATTTCTCTGCTTTTGGCAGGGCAATGAAAAAAGGCGGAAATACAGTGCGCGAGGTCTTTACCAGCCGGTGGTTTGTCACCGATGATGGCTGTCGATATGAAATAGAAGCAAACGCGTTTCTCTACCATATGGTCAGGCGGCTGGTGTACGTGCAGGTGCGGTATGCCCAGGGTGGCATCTCGCTTGAGGACGTACTACAGGGACTTGCGCAGGGACGATCACTAAAACCGGGATTAGCTCCAGCGCGTGGGCTGGTACTGGCAAAAGTGCACTACAACGGCAAACGTCGTGAAATGAACGAGGATGAGGTAAACTAACAAATTATGTGACGGCTGGACCGTCCGATGGAGATGAGAGAGTGGACAAAACTTACGTCCTAAAAGGAAAACAGGAACCTGAATGGCTGCTGGTGGATGCAACCGGACAGGGAGTTGGTCGCCTGGCGACCCAGATCGCCCATTACCTGTTGGGTAAACACAAACCCACTTACACACCGGGTGTGGATATGGGAGACGTGGTAGTCGTCATCAATGTTTCAAAACTGGACATCAGTCAGAAACGTCTTGACGAGAAGAATTATTACAAGCATTCCAACTTCCCAGGCGGTTTGAAAACCGTGGGAATGCGGGACCAGATGAAAGTTCACCCTGATCGGGTGATCACATCAGCTGTATGGGGTATGCTCCCGCATAATCGGATGGGACGCAAGTTATTGAAACGTCTCAAAGTATACGCCGAGAGCGAGCATCCGCACGCTGCGCAAAACCCGAAACCGGTTGCTTAAAGGAGCTGGAAGAAGATGTCGAATCAGTATTTTGAAGG
>CAYWVP010000203.1:0-3343 GCA_964461605.1 uncultured Anaerolinea sp. | reverse complement strand
TTAACCTATCATAATTGATCAAAGGAATAAACCATGAACAGCAGAAAAATCCCCTATGTTCTGATCATTGTGGTCCTGTTATTCTCCTTTACTTTCACCACGGTCTGTGCGGTTTCACCGCAACCTGAAAACAACACAGTTCTCGATGGTGATGGTGACCGGGTATTGGATGAGCTACCACTAGTACGTACCCCGGGTGAGGTGGAGAGACTCGATCTGAGCGAATTCACGCTTCGACCGGAAGGGTTTGATCCATCGCAGGCAGATATTAGCGTGGATGCAACCGCTCCTTATCCACTCTATCCTGATTATGACATCGTTGTTGGCAAGTACCCCCAGTTCTACTTCTCGCAAAACTTCGCAGCTTCCAAGTATAAAATGGAAGTCTGGGATTATTCCAAAGGAGAGATTGCTTACACATTAAAGGGTGCCGGAAATTGCAGCGGCGGGACCTGTTCCTTGACTCCGACTCTACCCCTCAAGACGTATGGTCTGGATGGCAAAGGTGTTTACAGTTGGTGGGTGCGCGGGAAAATTGGTGATTGGTGGGGAGGGTGGTCAGAATCCTCTGATTTTTACGTATTCGCCGATGGGTTTAAATCAGATTTTTCGACCGCTAAAAAATGGTACTCACTCCTGGGAAGCTGGCCGATCATCTCTCCGGGTTATCTTAAGATGGCAGGGGTTCCTTACTACACCACGAGTGTCATAGAGAAAGAGGAATTCCTCGATTGGTTTGTCTATGAAGTAAAGATGAAGCGGAAGAATGATTATCCTTACTCGAACACCTTGTATTTCAGTGCGTATCCTTACTTTGATGGATCTGGCGAATGGGAACGCGGTTATGCTTTTGATTATGCCAATGATAATACCTACCGGGTGCGAAGAATTGATGGTGGAGGATCCACCTCGATTAAAGGGTGGACATACACACCTTATATAAAACCCTTTGATTGGAATACATTGACTGTGTGGCAGGATCCGCCTTATCTAGATTTCTGGATTAATGGGCAATATTTAGGTTTTCTCCAGGACGAGACTTACACCTCCGGTTATGTGGGTATCGGTTTTTATCGACCGGATTATTCCAAGTCCCCACTATTCGTGGATAATGCGAAGCTTAAGTACACCATGGTGCAGCCGTATCCGTACGCCATGGGTGCGATTGATCATGACCCGGCATTCGACCTCACTGCTGCCGCGGGGGATGAGTTGGAAAAGCCGGATGGAGGGCAGTAACCACTCAAGATCGAGTACAACCCGACATTTAATTAAAGAAGCAGGTTTTTTGCCTGCTTCTTTAATTAAATGTGTTTGCAGTTGTCTTCGGCTGTCCCCTCAAAATCCCCAGGTGGATAATTATCCCTTTTTAATGTATTATGTAGAGACGGTATTCATTACCCCGCTTATTATTTACTTTGTTCGCAACATCGAAAGGCAGCCCTTATGCCCCGCACCCGTTTCCTCCCTTTATCCCTCATCCTCGCCCTGCTTCTCAGCCTGCTGCCGGGTACATCATACACAGCCAGCGCGCAGGACCCTCAACCCCCCGCGCCGCTTTATACTCCCACCGATAGCGAGCTGGTCGAGGACCAGTACATCGTGGTGTACAAGGAAAACGTCCTGCGTTTTGAAACCCCGTTAAAAACCCAATCCAGGGTTGAACGTCAGGGTGGCAAGCTCCTTCATTACTATTCCAAAGTACTTTCCGGGTACAGCGCGGTGCTCACCCCCGCTGCCCTTGAAGCGGTGCGCAATGACCCCGCGGTGGCTTACGTGGTGGCGGATGGCATCGTTTGGGCGGATCAGGAACCAGAACCCATCGCCGTGCAGCTGGATCCGCCCTCGTGGGGGCTGGATCGTATCGATCAGCGCTTTTTACCGCTGGATGAGCAGTACGTCTACCGCAATGATGGTTCAGGCGTACACGTGTACGTGATCGATACCGGCGTGCGCTCAACCCACACGGAGTTCAGCGGGCGCATGCGCACCGGCTATTCCGTCATAAAAGATGGCCATGGAACTGAGGACTGCTACGGTCATGGGACGCACGTTGCGGGCACCATCGCGGGCAGCACCGTGGGCGTAGCAAAGGATGCCTATATACACCCGGTGCGCGTGCTGGCTTGCGACGGTTATGGAACGGATTCCGGCGTGATTGCCGGCATGGATTGGATCGCCGCCAACCACGCGTCTCCTGCAGTTGCCAACATGAGCCTGGGGGGTGGCGCTACCGATGCGATCGACCAGGCTGTGAAAAACCTGGTGAAAAGCGGCGTGACCGTGGTGGTCTCTGCCGGTAACAAGTCCGCCGAAGCCTGCAATTACTCCCCGGCGCGCGCGATCGAAGCGATCACCGTCGGTGCAACTTACATCAATGAAGATCATGGCGACGATCGCGCGGGATTTTCCAATTACGGTTACTGCCTGGATCTTTTTGCCCCCGGGCAAAGCATTTATTCCTCGTACTATCTTGATGATCTCGCTTACACGCAGATGAGCGGTACCTCCATGGCCGCCCCGCATGTGGCAGGCGCCGCCGCGCTGCTCCTTGAAGAACAACCCGGACTGACCCCGCAGCAGGTTACCGATATGCTGCTTGATTTTGCCACCCCTGATGTGCTCAAATATCCCCGCCTGGGGTCACCCAACCTGCTGCTCTACACCGGGGATGTCGACATCACCCCGACAGCCATTTCTCCTGTTGGCACCGGTTATGAACGTTACCCCGCTTTTGAGTGGTCAGCCATGCCCGGGGCATCCCGTTACCGTGTGCAGATCTACCAGAACGGAACGCTCAAATACACCGTGCCAACAGATGCTTCAGTTTGTGATGAGATCAAATGCGTTCTCAGTCCCGGATTAAAGGTCGGTATTGATAAAGCACTATACTGGCAGGTGCAGGCGCGCTTTGGCAGTTATTGGGGACCTTATTCGGCACCGCTGGATTTTGATGTGCTTTCGACCGGCTTTGAGTCACTGTTCTCAACAGACGCCGCGGGCTGGACTGCGGTAAAAGGCAGCTGGATGGTCAACACCAAGGGTTATTACAAAACTGTTGATGGACGCAGCAACCTCGCCAGTACGATGTACAAATTCAACTTCCCGACGCTCACCTATGAAGCGCGCATGCGGCGCAAACTGGGGGAAGCTACACTGCCCAACCGGCTGCACTTCCGCACCCAGCCTGCGCCGCTCGATTCCACGGGGCAATGGGCAAACGGGTATTTCTTCCAGTACACCAACGCGGGTTACTTCAGTGTATGGGTGGGGACCGACGGTGTGTTCACCCCCCTGGTCGGCTGGACGCAATCCTCCGCCATCCTGCCTTATGACTGGAACA
>CAYWVP010000202.1:1259-3356 GCA_964461605.1 uncultured Anaerolinea sp. | reverse complement strand
GCCGTTTACCAGGCGCTGCCCGCGCAACGTGAAAATCCGCGCTTGCGCCGCATCGGCTGGTGGGTGGTGATCGGCAGCCTTGCCAACACGGTCTGGATCTTCCTGTGGCATTATGAGGTCTTCCCGCTGACCATAATCGCGATGCTCCTGTTGTTGCTTACCCTGCTCATCATATATGTGACACTCGGCGTCAACCGGGTCAAGGTCTCAACCGCAGAGAGGTTTGCTGTGCACGTGCCGTTCAGTATTTACCTGGGCTGGATCACGGTTGCGACGGTTGCCAACGCGGCGGCTTTGCTCGACTATCTCAAATGGAACGCGTGGGGTATCTCAGAGGTAATGTGGATGTGGATCATTCTCGCCGCGGTGCTGGTGATCGCAGGCGCGATGAACTTTATCCGCCGTGATATCGCATACACCCTGGTCATCCTGTGGGCTGTCGCCGGTATTGGCCTCAAGCATGCGGCGGTGCCCGGTGTAGCCGCGGCAGCGTGGATCACCTTTGCGCTGGTGGCGGTGAGCCTGGTCTACGCGTTGTTCAAGAACCGTACAGTCTAAGCAAGCACCTTTGCTCGTGGTTCAGGCTGTGAAAACGGGTGGAGGTGCGCCCTGAAGGTTGCGCCTCCACAGAGTACTCCCCGATTGCAGGCTGAAAATTACGCTGTAATTCTGCACAGCAATAGTTGAAAATTTGTATACAATAATAATTAAGGGTAATTGAAGAGGAGTAACATGCCAAAGGTCGATCTCAACAAGCCGGCTCCTGATTTTGCGCTGGAGGATTTTTCCGGCAAAACCATCAAATTATCGGAGTTCACCGGTACCGCAAACGTGCTGCTGGTATTCAACCGCGGTTTCATGTGACCATTCTGCCAGAAGCACATGGCGCAGTTGCGCCTGGACGCAGAGGAGTTTACAAAACGGGACACCAGTATCGTGGTCGTTGGACCGGAGGATGCTGCGGCATTCAAGGAATACTGGGAAAAGAATGACCTGCCCTTCGTGGGGCTGCCGGATCCCAGGGTAAGTGTCTTAAAGCTTTATGGACAGGAAGTAAACCTGTTCAAACTGGGCCGCATGCCAGCCCAGGTCATTGTGGATAAGGCGGGAATTGCCAGGTTCGTTCATTACGGGCATTCCATGTCCGACATCCCGGAGAACAGCGAGCTTTTCGCTTTATTGGATCAGATCAACCAGGGATAAGGAGTTGAAATGGTATTAACGGTATTGAAGATCATTGCTTCCATTGCCACCGCGGCAACAGGTCTGCTGGCGCTGGTGAAACCCGACGCAGTTTACGGCTTCACGGGTCTCACCGCCACCGGCGCGCGCGGTATTTCGGAGATCCGCTCGATTTTCGGCGGGCTGTTCATCGCAATGGGCATTGTGCCCCTGTTTTTGCGCCCGCAAGGATTTCGTATGCTCGGCATCGCTTACCTGGCTATAGCGGTCGCAAGGCTCTTTTCGATGTTCTTTGATAAGTCCTTTGACAGTTCAAACATCATCAGCCTTGTGATCGAGATCGTGCTAGGGGTTATTCTGGTTATCTAGGAGGGGGGAAATGACGATACGAGTTGTAACTGACAGCACCTGCGACCTGCCCGTGAGCACCATCGAAAAATATGGCATCAAGGTGATCCCGTTGTACATCAACGTGGGAGAAGAGGAATATCTGGACGGGATCGATATCACCCGTGAAGAGTTCTATCGCAAATTACCGGATTTTCCGACTCACCCGACCACGGCGGTGCCTTCACCGCTCAAGTTCAAGGCGATCTACGACGCGCTGGCTGAAGAAGGCGCCACAGATATTATTTCGATCCACATTTCTGAATCGCTCAGTGCCATGGTAAATGTGGCACGCGCCGCCGCGCAGGAAACGATCTCAGCTGCGATCCACGTGATCGATGGGCACCAATTAAGCCTGGGCACCGGGTTCCTGGTGGAAAAAGCCGCCGAATTGGCAACAAAAGGCCTGCACTTGAAAGAGATCCTGGATGCGCTCAATTCCCAGATGAAACGTACACACGTTTTCGCTGCACTGGACACACTGGAGTTTTTGAAGCGCAGCGGACGCATGAACCGTTGGGTGAGCAA
>CAYWVP010000202.1:0-1159 GCA_964461605.1 uncultured Anaerolinea sp. | reverse complement strand
CCTGTGATTGGCGCGCACATCGGTCCAGGCGCGTCCGGGTTTGCTGTGGTTGCAGCTGAATAATAATGAATAAAAGATAAGAATTAACAATGGGATTCGTTTCAACTTACCTCGTACTCGCCGCGGTTATCTTTGGTTTGATGATCCTGCTCTGGCTGCTCAGCCTGGCATTAAAGAATTCGAGCATCGTGGATATCTTCTGGGGCAGCGGCTTCGTTATCTTTGCCTGGGTGGCTTTCGTTCTCACACCGGATGGGTTTTTACCCCGCAAGCTGCTGCTGGCAACACTGGTTACCATCTGGGGGGTGCGTCTCTCGATCTACATCCTCATCCGCAACTGGGGAAAACCTGAGGATTTCCGTTACCAGGTCTGGCGCAAACAACATGGCCAAAACTGGTGGTGGTACAGCTTGTTACAGGTCTTCCTGTTGCAGGGTCTGCTGCTGCTCATCATCGCGGCGCCATTGCTGGCTGCGCAATACAGCTCAACCCCTGCCCGTCTGGGTGTGCTGGATATTGTTGCCATTCCTTTGTGGATTTTCGGGTTCATCTTCGAATCTGTTGGTGACCTGCAGTTGAAGCGTTTCAAAGCCAACCCGGCCAACAAGGGTAAAGTAATGGACAGTGGTTTGTGGCGTTACACTCGCCACCCCAATTATTTTGGTGATGCAACACAATGGTGGGCATATTATCTCATTGCAGCTTCTGCCGGCGGCTGGTGGATGATCTTTAGCCCGATTGTGATGACAACGTTATTGCTCAGGGTTTCCGGCGTGAAATTGCTTGAAAAAACGCTTGATACGCGACCCGGTTACAAGGAATACTCAGAAAGGACCAGCGAGTTCATCCCCTGGTTCCCGAAGAAAAATTAATCTCACATGAATGAATATGAAAAGGACTCCTCATCAGGGGAGTCCTTATTGGTCTAAGGTGTAACAGTTGGGGTGGGCGTTTCACGCACCAGGTAGACTTCAGGGATCCAGCCCACTCGACCGTCAGCATCCATCACCTCCACCCAGACCATCGCGTCGAATAACTCCCGCCCGTAAAGCACGGTGATGGGCTGACCTTCCTGCAGTTCACCGATCACCGGTCCGCCCGGCTTCTGGCACAACTCAAGACCCGGTGGTTCTCGCAGCCACACTTCTGCGCCGGATGG
>CAYWVP010000201.1:0-3366 GCA_964461605.1 uncultured Anaerolinea sp. | reverse complement strand
TCAACACCCGCAAGGTGGTGCAGGAAGGGCAGGTGGGGATCAAGGCGAGCCGGGTACGCGTGCGTTACGAAGATGGCACAGAAGTGGCGCGTGAAAACGAAGGTGAGGTGACCATCGCTGAAGCGGTGGACAGGGTGGTGCATTACGGCACGATGATCGTTGACAAGTACCTGGACACGCCGGATGGACCGATTACCTATTACATGGCGGTGGATGTGACGGCGACCTCTTATTCGCCGTGCCGGTCGGGCGTACCGGGGAAATGCTACACGGGCACCTCATATGGGCTTCCGGTGCAAAAAGGCGTGATCGGTGTGACACGCGCCTGGTACTACATGTTCCGCGGCACACAGATCTACGTGCCGGGGTACGGGGTGGGCACCATCGCGGATATCGGTTATTACCCGTACAGCGACTCCTGGATCGACCTGGGATATTCGGATGATGATTATCAATCGTGGGGTGCCACCAACCTGACCATTTATTTCCTGTCGCCAGCCCCGCCAGGGTTTACAGGAGTGCTGCCATAGACATACCGGTATTGGACGTAAGGGCATTATTGAAACGACACCAGCTTGATCCACGCAAGGGGCTGGGTCAGAACTTCCTGGTGGACCACAACGCGCTCAAAAAGATCGTCAGCAGCGCGGAGGTCACAACCGAGGACCACGTGCTGGAGATCGGCGCGGGACTGGGCAGCCTGACGCGCCTGCTGGGTGCCGCCGCAGGAACGGTAAAAGCGGTGGAGATCGATCAGAGGCTGGTCCCGGTGCTGCGGGAAGTTGTGGGTGGCTTCTCCAATATTGAAGTTGTGCAGGGAGACATACTGGAACTGGACCCCGGAAAACTGGTGGGCAAACCCGGTTATGTGGTGGTGGCGAACATTCCCTATTACATCACTTCTGCCATCATCCGGCACCTGCTGGAGAATGAGATCAAACCCGCACGGCTGGTGCTGACGATACAGCGCGAGGTGGCGGAACGCATCTGCGCGGAACCGGGCGACCTTTCACTGCTGGCGTTAAGCGTGCAGGTGTACGGCAGGCCGTTCATCAGCGGGATCATCCCGGCGGAAGCGTTTCACCCGGTGCCGAACGTGGATTCAGCCACGTTGAGAATTGACATGCACCCGCAAGCGTTGTTCAATGACAAACAGCGCGGGCAGTTCTTCCGGCTGATCCACATGGGATTCGCGCAAAAGCGCAAAATGCTGCGCAACACCCTCTCGGCCGGGCTGCACATACCCGGAGAAGAAGCGGCTGCCTACCTGAGCGCAGCGGGGGTGGACCCGGAACGACGCGCACAGACGCTGAACCTGGCGGAATGGAAAACGCTGGTTAACGAATTACAGGATAAATTGTAGGGGGGAAAACGGGTCAGGCGCGAACCGGTTGCAGGTCACGGTAGCGCGCGAGCAAACCCCAAACACGCAAGGCGGCTTCCACCTGGATGGACAAATTCATTTTTGACTGACCCAGTTTACGATCGGCAAAGTAGATGGGTACTTCCTTAATTTTGAACCCAAGTTTGTGCGCCACGTACGCCATTTCGATCTGAAAAACGTAGCCGTTGGAGCGCACACGCTCCCAAGGGATGGCGGAGAGAACTTCACGGCGCCACAGGCGGAAGCCGCCGGTGACATCCTTGACCGGGACCCCCAGGATGGTTCGGGCATAGATGTTGCCAAAGTTGGAAAGCCCCTTGCGCCAGGCTGGCCAGTTGTGATCGAGACTGCCGCCGGGTATGTAGCGCGAACCCAGGATCAGGTCGTGATCTTTGATGGCGGAGACGAACTCGATGATCTTCTCCGGCTCATGGGAAAAATCGGCATCCATCTGACCGATCAGATCAATACCGTTGGCGAGCATGTGCTGGAAACCCGTTATGTACGCCGTGCCCAACCCCAGCTTGCCGCTGCGGTGAATTACGCTCAGGCAACCCGGAAAGCGCACAGCGAGCTCATCTGCCAGGGCTCCAGTGCCATCCGGGCTGTTGTCATCGATGACCAGGATGGAGAGATCAGGCAGCGGCAGGGCGCGCAGCCGGTCCACCAGAATGGGGAGGTTTTCTTTTTCGTTATAGGTGGGGACGACAATGCCAATACTCACAGCAACTCCAGCGGACAGGGTTTGGATGCTGTTATTCTACCAGCGGAACGGAATTATGGAAAACCCCGCTTTTGCGGGGGAGGCAGGGATTACGCCGCGGGGATTACGCCATCGAGCAAGCCGGCGAGGTCATCAGCGGTTTTACGCAATTCGAGCAGGAGAACCCCCAACTTGGCTTCCGGTTTGACCAGGGTGGTTAGAACGGCGGAACTGCCAACGGAGAGGAGGATGATGTAGCCGTTGCTGCCGCGCGTATACAGTTGCTCCAGCGGACCGAGACCCATCTCCCGGTTGATCTGTTCGCCAAGTGATAGCATGGCGGCCGACATGGCGGATATGCGGTCCTCGCTGAGACTCTGAGGCAGGGCGGAAGCGATGATGAGTCCATCCACGCTGATCACGGCGGCGGCCTCCACCTCCTGAACGGTTTGCTGCAATGTTGTCATGCGGTCGATCAATGGTTGCGGGTTAAACTTGGTCAATTTCCACCTCGGGTTACTTTCCGGATAAATTTAACACAGGCTATTTTGAGTGTCAAGAAGAACGGTACAGACCCCCTATTACAGAATTGTTAATGAAGATCAGGTGCGTCTCATCACGATAAGCTGGGCAAAGAAAATGGCAGCCAGGATGATGACTGCACCGATGATCTGCACCGTGTTCATTTTTTCCGCCAGGAAGAGCATCCCGGCGATGGCGGCGAAGACAGCCTCAAGACTGAGGATGAGCGCTGCGTCCGCGGCGGGGGCGTTCTTCTGACCGACCGCCTGGAAGGTAAAGCCAAGGGCAACGGAGCACAGGCCGGCGTATAGCAATGGCAGCCAGCTGGCGCTAAGCGCTGTGACGGTGACTGGTTCAATAAAAAAGCTCAACACCATGTGGATCAGACCGGCGACGAGGAATTGACCGGCAGAAAAGACGAAGACATCCACGCGCTGTACTGCCATACCGACCACGATGACGTGCAACGCCCAGATGAAGGAACCCGCCAGGAGGAGCAGGCTGCCGGTGGAGGGTGTGATGGCGGTGCCGCCGGTGCTCAACAGGTAGGTGCCGCCCAGGGCGATCAGCGCGGCGAGCCAGGTGTAGGGGGAAGTGCGCTGGCGCCAGAAGACGGCAAGTATGACCGGAACAAGAACGACATAGGTGCCGGTGATGAAACCGGCGCTACCAGCCGTGGTCGTGCCAATCCCCAGCTGCTGCAGGGAACTGGCCACGAACAACACCACCCCGGCCAGCAGCATCCAGCCAAAGCCGG
>CAYWVP010000200.1:0-3372 GCA_964461605.1 uncultured Anaerolinea sp. | reverse complement strand
GGGATGACGCGGACACCACCGGCAGTGTCGCGGGAGCCATCGCCGGCGCGCTCTACGGGCTGGATGCCATCCCGCGCCGCTGGAAGGACGTCTTGCACGGCGAATACCCGCTCGGGTCCGGGTGCAACTGGTCCGTCAGCGATATTGTAAATCTCGCTGATCGGCTCTCAAAAAAAAGTAACCACAACTAACCCTTCCCTCCACTTATTCTTTGACGGGGTAAAAGACCTTTGCTATACTTAATTCTGCCCTGCGCGCTGCGCGCCGGTAAAACCCGATTCCAACCAGGAGGCAATTTCTTATGGCTTCAGATCAGTCCTTCAAACTGACTTACGCGACCATGTTCAACCCGCCGGAAGTACTGCACGAACAGTATGATGCAGCACTTGCGAAGATCAAATCCGAAATGGGAAAAGACATCCCCATGTTGATCGGTGGCAAGGATGTGTTTGCCGATGATAAATTTGAAAACCGTTTTCCCGCCGACACCGATGTACTCCTGGGCACTTTCCAAAAAGGCAACGCTGAACACGCGCACCTGGCCCTCACCGCCGCCCGCAAGGCAGCCCCCGGCTGGGCGCACACTCCCTGGCAGGAGCGCGTCGCCCTGCTGCGCAAAGCCGCCGCGATCATGGACCGCCGCACCTTTGAAATGGGTGTTGTCCTTTCGCTCGAGGTCGGCAAGAACCGCATGGAAGGGCTGGGCGATGTGGCAGAAACCGCGGATCTCATCCGTTATTCCTGCGACCGCATGGAAGCCAATAACGGTTTCGTCAATCCGATGGGCAGCGACCCGCTCTCCGGTTATGTAAGCAGGAACACTTCCGTGCTCAAACCCTACGGCGTGTGGCTGGTGATCAGCCCCTTCAACTTCCCGGCCGCCCTCTCCGGTGGGCCTTCAGGCGCCGCGCTCGTCGCGGGCAACACGCTGGTAATGAAACCCGCCACCGATACCCCGTGGACCTCCCGCCTGATCGCCGAATGCTTCCAGGAAGCTGGAATCCCCGATGGTGTCTTCAATTACGTTACCGGCCCCGGCTCCACGCTAGGCCAAGCGCTCATTGAAAGCCCCGAGGTGGATGGCATCACCTTCACCGGCTCTTACGACGTCGGTATGAAGATCTTCCGCGATTTCGCCCAGGGTCGCTACGTGCGCCCCACCATCCTGGAGCTCGGCGGCAAGAACCCCTCTATTGTCACGAAAAACGCTGACCTCGAAGCCGCCGCGGTGGGCATCGTTCGCTCAGCCTTCGGTTTACAGGGTCAGAAGTGTTCCGCCAATTCGCGCGTCCTCATCGAGACCCCGGTTTACGATCAACTCGTGGCGCGCCTGGTGGAACTGACAGAAAAGCTTGCCATCGGTGACCCGACTGACCGCAATAATTATTTGGGACCTGTGGTGAACAAAAGCAGCTACCGCGATTACCAGGAATTCGTGGGCGACCTCAAAGCCTCTGGCAGGATCCTCACCGGTGGTCGTGTATTGACCGAAGGTGCTTACGCCAAAGGATACTTCTGCGCGCCTACCATTGCCGAAGCGCCGTATGATCATCGCCTGTGGAAACAGGAAATGTTCGTCCCCATCACCACGGTCGGCAAGTTCGACAACCTGGAAGAAGCCATGAAGATCGCCAACGACGTTGATTACGGCCTCACCGCAGGTTTCTACGGAACAGAAGAGGAAGCTGCCCGGTTCTTCGATAACATCGAAGTCGGTGTTTCCTACGCCAACCGACCGATGGGCTCCACCACCGGCGCGTGGCCCGGCTTCCAGCCCTTTGGCGGCTGGAAAGCCTCCGGATCGAGTGGAAAGAACGCGGGCGGGCTGTACTACCTGCCGCTCTACATGCACGAGCAGATCCAGAACATCGTCCGCAAAGCATGACAACGTCAGGGGTAACAGGTATGTCAAAGATCTGCACCTTAACCGAAGCCGTTGCGAATTATGTTCACGATGATGACACTGTATTTTGCGCCGGGTTCACTCACCTGATCCCGTTCGCCGCCGGACACGAGATCATCCGCCAGGGTAAGAAGAACCTTACCCTGGCGCGTGCCACGCCTGACCTGATCTACGACCAGATGGTCGCCGCTGGATGCGCAAAAAAGCTCATCTTTTCCTACATCGGCAACCCGGGCGTCGGCTCGCTGCGCATTGTGCGCGAGGAACTGGAAGCCGGGCGCCTGGAGTGGGAGGAGTACTCTCACTTCGGGATGATCTCCCGCCTGCAGGCGGGCGCCGCCGGTTTACCTTTCATGCCCATGAACCAGACCGCCGCGCCTGACCTGGAGAGGAACAATCCCAACATCCGCCGGGTGAAAGATCCCTACTCTGACTGCGAGGTGATCACCGTCCCTGCCTTAAACCCGGATGTGGGCATCATTCATGTGCAGCGCGCTGATAAAAATGGCAACGCCCAGGTGTGGGGCATCCTCGGTGAACAAAAAGAGGCTGCTTTCGCCTCGCGAAACGTGATCATCACGGCTGAAGAGATCGTTGACGAAGAAGTGATCCGTTCTGATCCCAACCGCACGCTCATCCCCGGGCTGATCGTCAAAGCCGTCTGCCATGTTCCGCACTGCGCCCACCCCTCCTACACACAGGGATATTATGACCGTGACAATGTGTTCTATCTGAACTGGGATAAGATCAGTGAAGACCGCGCCACCGTCAAAGCATGGCTGGATGAATGGGTTTATGGCGTCAGCGGTGCTGAAGAATACTGGCAGAAACTGGGAGCAGAAACCCACGCCAGGCTGGCGGTTAAACCCCGCTTCGCCGCGCCTGTCAATTATGGTGATTACTAGATCATTGTCCACGAAGAAAATGTCCACGAATTGCACGAATTGGCACGAATTATATTTTGAGGATAAGTGACAATAACCCATGATATGAAAGTTCCGGTCCAACCACATTCTCTTATTTACAAAGAGGAGGTTTTTCGGGTTACTGGGGCTTGCATGGAAGTGCACAGGAAATTGGGACATGGGTTCCTGGAACCCGTTTATCAGGAAGCCCTTGAATATGAGTTTACATTGCAGAGACTTCCTTTTTCGGCACAATGTCCAATCTCCATTACATACAAAGACAGAGTCCTTGAAAAACAATACATGGCAGATTTTGTTGTATTCGACCGGATTATCCTCGAACTAAAAGCCGTTACCACTCTTGATTCGACTCATATGGCTCAGGTTTTGAACTATCTCAAAGCTACGGGGTTCGAGTTAGGCCTACTGGTAAATTTTGGCTCCAAAAGCCTGGAGTGGAAACGGATAGTACATTGATGCAAACAACCTCTTCAGATTGTAAAAATAGCCGTTAACCAAAAATATTTATAAATAAATTCGTGATAATTCGTGTAATTAGTGGAC
>CAYWVP010000199.1:0-3380 GCA_964461605.1 uncultured Anaerolinea sp. | reverse complement strand
GCCAGTTTATCCTTGGGTTGATAGGTTGTGGCCAGGGTGGTCGCGTTATGCACCGTGGTCCCCCAACCCCCGGGAGTGGTGTAGACCTGGAACTTGTATTCAGCAGCGCCGGTCACCGGGGTCCAGGAGAAGGTGGGGCTGTCATAGAAATCCAGGGTGCCCCCATCCATCGGGTTCAGTAGCTCGGGTGAGTTCCCGTTAGTTGCCCAGGTTTTGGTGAAAGAACGAATGCCGCTATAGTCACCGATGGGTGCCGGGGTTTCAACGCGTACGCGCCAATACCAGGTGCCATCAGGGAAGACGGTCGCGTTGGTGTGAGTATAGGAAGTGTTCGCGGTGGTGATGTCGATTGCGATGGGACTGAACCCGATATTATTGCTTACCTGCAGCCGATATTTTGTCGCGCCGCTCACCGCGGACCACTTGAATTCCGGGATGGCGAGCGGGGGTGCTTCAGCGATGGTGATCTCCGACATGTCAGCCGGCGCGATGGGATCCGGCACTTCTGTTGCCTGTACCGGTGCCGCCGCGAGCGGGTTGAGCAGGAGAAAACTGAGAATCAGGATAATGGTAAAGAATTGCCGGGTGAGCTTTCTCCCGTCCAGGCGAACGTGTAAAGCGCTTTGATTCATAATAACCTCCATGATTTTTGCCGGATTATCTTTTGCCGGCTAACTTGACTGCCAAACATGCGGCAGTCAGCTCGCTCCCCACTGATGTATTGAATAAGAATTATGGCATGAGAAAAAAAGGAGCGCTGGAATTACTATGATTATATGACTTTCCTGGAATGAAATGCAACCTTAACAGGGATGTAAATTATTGGATAAATCGAAAAAATGCCCGGGCAGGAATGCACCGGGCATGTTGTGTTGAGAAGGGAATTAAGGTACTGCGTCCACCTTAATGATCCTGACCGCAGACCAGGGTCCCTTGCCTGCGGATGAGTCTAAGGCACGCACGCGCCAGTAATACTTTCCGTCCGGCAGGGTTAAGCTGACCGAGGTCGTGGCGAACTCCTCCTTGACCACCTTCTGCACAAAACCGGCGTCTTTGGCGATCTGCAGCTTGTAGGTCACGCCGTTCACCACAGGTTGCCAGGCAAGGAGCACATTCGCGTCAGACACGCGCAACTTGTGTTCCGGGGCAATCAGGTCAGGCGGGTTGAGGGGATCCATTGCGGTGAATTTGAATGCCGGGGACCATGCGCTCCAGGTATCGCCGATCCTGAACTTGATGCGCCAGTAGTAGAGCGTACTGTACTTCAGGAAGGTGTCATGGAAATAAATTGATTCAGTGGTCTTGGTGCTGAACACCAGGCTGGCGAAGTCGGATCGGGACGATAGCTGTACCTTGTACAATGCAGCACCGGGGATGTCGTCCCAGTCGATGGTCACCTTGCTGGTGGTGAGCAGGTCACCCTTCCAGGGGGTGAAGTTGATCACCGGGAAAATTACAGGGGTCGATTCACCACCGCCGGGCGTAGGGTTGAATACAGTTACCGCGGCGGAGCCGGGCACGGCGAGGTCAGCGGCGGGGATGCTGGCGGTGAGGGTGGTGGCGTTCACGTAATTGGTTGGGCGGTCGCTGCCGTTCCAGCGCAGCACAGACTCGGGGTAGAAACCCTTACCGGTAACGGTTAGTGTGAAATCTTTTGCGCCAACAGGTTTCAACGCGGGGGAAAGCAGGTTTACTTGCGGCACGGGGTACTCAGCCGGCCCAACGAGGGTGAAGCGCATGGCGCCGAAGGAGAGGTTGCGCGAGGACTCGGACTCACCGGTGAGGTCGGTCAGCACGACATAGCCTTCTTTGCCGGCATCAAAGTAGTATTCACCCAGGTTCAGCCACTCGTTGTTGAGGGGCAGCTGGTCACGGACGACATCAGTCACCGTTCCGCCGCGGGAATAGATGGTGTACCTGGCTTTGGAACTGTCCGCCCCGAAGGTGAGGGTGCCTGCCGAACAGGCTTTGCTGAATGTACCATGCGCGGCGATGAAGGCTTCCACCTTGTAACGCCCGGCCTGGGTCAGGGTGGGTTTCCAGCGTCCCTGGTTGGTGGAGGTTGCCGCGGTCGCGGCGTTTTCCACCAGGTAGGTGGGATTGCCGTTGAAGCCGGTGATGGGAACCCATAAGGAACTGCAGATGTTATTATCGTAGGCAGGGGTAAGCGCGGGGGTGCAGTCAAACACGCGGGTGTCTGTGGACGCCGGGCAGGTGGCGGGGGTGCTGGTGGGACCGTGATAGACGCGCAATCCCTTGAAGGTATTGCCGTAGGAATCCAGTGTGGTGCGTGAGGAATAGTAAGGGTCGTTTATGAAGACGGTGTCGCCGGAATAGCCGGTAGCGACAACAAAATGCTGCCCGTTGGTGAAGGGCACCTCAAGGATGACCGGGTAGCCGTTATCCAGCTCGTAATGCAAACGCGACCAATCCGGAGTATCAATGCGCGCCACAAAAGAGATCTTATCGGAAGCGTAATTGGCTGCCACAGCCCAGTTGATGAGACAGCCGCTGAAGTAACCGCCGTGTGATTTGAGCCATTCGTTCATTAAGCCGGGGTCAGTGGACACACCAAAGTATTTGAAGACCATCGCCACTGATGTCATGGCGCAGCCCTGCTGGCAGATGGTGTATTGGGAACAGGTGCCCAGCACCGTGCCGCCCCAGGGGCTGCCGCACTGTGAGAAGTAGGGTACCGTGCCGGGTTGAGCCGCCACCCCTACCGAGTCCTTGCCGCCCTTGGGCTGGCTCACCTTGCTCGTTGTATCCAGGGTGTTGACATCCACCGTGTAATACACGATGGGAAAAGCTTCGTTATCCGGGTACTCGATCTGCGTGTCGGAGACCCATTTGAGGTCGGTATTACCGTCGAAACTGATGGCAGGGTTCAGGTTGGCGGAATCGGTAACCAGGCGGCTTTCGCCACTCTTAACGTCATACACCCACAGTTCAAAGATGGAGTCGATCTCGTATTCGCTCGTTTGTGTATTCACCACGCGCAGGTAAGCCACGCGTTTACCGTCCGGCGACCAGATGGGATTGGTGACCCACGAGTTCTCGTCCCCGCCGGCAATGATCTGCATGTCCTTTGCGCCGTCGCGTTTTAGCGTGATCGCCGAACCGTGCATGCCGGGGTCTTCCGCGCTCACGCCGGCGATGTACTTGCCATCGGGGGAGGGCTGGTTCAACTGCTCCAGTCCGGAAGGTCCGGCCGGGGCAGGAGGTTCTTCAGCTGTTGGTTTGAACAACCCGGATTGCCAGAGCAGACCGCCCACCAACAGGATAACAAGCAGCACAAGGAGGACGACGAAAGCGATGCGTTTGATGTCAGAGAAGTTCATAACTACCGCCAATCAATAAATCTTTAAATATAGTCAACA
>CAYWVP010000198.1:0-3382 GCA_964461605.1 uncultured Anaerolinea sp. | reverse complement strand
GTGGTGATGATCTGCCAGAGGAAGGTCACCAGCACAGCACCAGTCAAAGCACCCATTTTGTGCACCTTGATCTGGGGGACCCAGAAATACAACGCAAACAGCACAAATACCCTGATCAGGACGGGCAATATTTTCGTATAGAAATAGGAGGATAAAAACTTGCTGATCAAAGAATAATCTAAATTGATGCCCAGGTTGTTGAGAAGATGTCGAAACGTCAGCGAAAACGATGAGAGGATCAGGACCACAGCGAGCGCAGCGATGATCGCCAGGGACCACAAACGCATGCGGATAAAACTATGCGGAGACGCAGCCGGCCAGGCGGCATTAATATTGCGGATAATAGTCGAAAACACGGATGTGGAGGACCAGATCAAGCCGAGGAGGGATAGAGCCGAAACTGCGCCACGCAGCTTGAATACCTGTTGAATATTGCTGAGAATGAAATCCTGTGAAACCGGTATCACGGTAGGCAGGAATTTTAATAATTCCCTTTCTACAGTAGCCTGATCGACGAAAAACGAACCAACCGCGACAAAGCTCAACACCAGCGGAAACATGGAGAACAATGTGTAATACGCAATACTGGCAGCGGCTTCTGAACCTTTGGCTAAGGTGAAAGTCAGGAAGGCTCCCCGAATCATTCTAAACACCAGCGTGAAGAAATGTTTGAGCTGGATGCGCGATTTTCCGACGATTTTTTGGATTTCGAACTTCATTCTGATCATATTAATGCGACCCGGCGATCTACGGTCACTCCTGTGCGCTAACCGGCTGGTTGAATGGATTGTAAGCTGCTTCAAGCTGAGTCCGGAATTGTTTGGTGTACAGTTGATGGTATTTTCCGCGGACGCGTAACAATTCTGAGTGAGTACCCATTTCTGCGATCCTGCCGTCTTCGATAACAAGGATGCGGTTCGCCTTCTTGATGGTGGATAAACGGTGTGCGATGACGAAACTGGTGGTTGTGTCGATAAGTGTCTGCATCCCTTTTTGGATCAGGGCTTCGGTTAGCGTATCTACAGAACTGGTGGCCTCGTCCATCACGAAGATCTCGGGTTGGGCCAGCACTGCTCGCGCCAGGCTCAGCAGTTGTTTCTGCCCGACAGAAAGCAGGTTACCACCCTCACCAACTTCCGTTTTGAAGCCCTTTTCAAAGTGCGTGATGAAGTCATAAGCGCCGATGATCTTTGTGGCTTCAACGATCTCATCATCTGTGGCGTCCAGGCGACCGTAACGCAGGTTTTCGGTGATCGTTCCGGAAAACAAATGTGGAGTTTGCAGCACTACACCGATGCGCGACTGGATGGCCTGCAAGGATAGGCTGGTATAATCGCGCCCCCCGATGAAAATGCGGCCGGATTGGGGTTCGTAGAAACGGCACAAAAGGTTGACAATGGTGGATTTGCCGCCGCCGGTGGGTCCAACAAGTGCGATGGTTTCACCACGCCTTACATGCAGGCTGAAGTCGCTCAGCACGGGTTTGTCATCTTCTTCATAACGGAATGTGACATGGTCAAAGATGATATCGCCCTTAATGGAGCCCGGATCAATGGCACGCGGACGATCCTGGATCTGAGGTTCAGAGTCGATCAATGAGAACATGCGCTCAGCGGATGCGATAGCCTGCTGCATCTCGGCAAATACCCTTGCGATATCCTGCACCGGCCACATCATGAATGTGATGTAGGAGACAAAAGCCTGGATACCGCCGATGGTTAACCCGCCGATCTGTACCTGGCGGCCACCATACCATACGACCGCAGCCACAGCCAACGCTGAAATCAACTGAACGGAGGGCAGGAACAGCGCGCTTAACCAGGCTGCCCGATACGAAGAATGGTACATCTTGTCCGTGAGGGTTGAAAATTCTGCCAGGTTTTCCCGTTCACGACCCAGGGCTTTGATCACCCTGACGCCGGTAATATTCTCGTTAAATGCCCCCACGATCTTGGAATTTGTCTTGCGCACATTGCGGTAAGAAACGAGGATGCGCCTCTGGAACTGCACTGCGACGAAGAACAGGATAGGCAGCAAGGCAAGCACGATCAGTGTGAGTTTCCAGTTGATGAAGACCATGAAAAGCATGGAGGTGACGATGCTCATGATCCCCCAGGTCGAGTCGACAAATCCCCATGTGAGCAGATCGGCAACCTTTTCAGAATCCGATGTGACACGCGCCATGATCCAGCCGACAGGGGTCTTGCTGTAGTAATTCAAGGAAAGTGCTTGCAGGTGATTAAACATTTTCTTGCGCAGGTCATAACGGATGCGTTCACCCAGGATGCCTGCCAGGTAAATGAACAGGAATACACTACCGGATTGGACAAGGATGAGTGCGCCGTACATGATCAAAATCCCAACCAGCGCCTGCCTGTTCCCGGCCATGATCCCGTTATCAATGATGAGTTTGCTCAGATATGTGGAGACTGCGTCAAGCCCGGCAACCACGGCGATGGTGACCATGAAACCGATCACCCATTTCTTGTGGGGGATGGTTAATTGCAAAATACGGGAAAAGACCTTCCCGTTGAATTTTGACTCAAATTCCTCTTCTTCGAAATAACTATCCGGCACTGGCCAGCTCCTTTTCCAATTCGTCTTCGATGCGGGTCTGGATGTTGAAGATCTGGTTGTACACACCCGCCTGGTTGACCAGGTCCTGGTGTTTACCGTGCTGAATAACACGTCCCTTGTCCATGACCAGGATCAGATCTGCGTTGGCCACGCTCTGGATGCGATGAGCGATGATGAAGGTGGTGCGGTTTTTCATCAGGTTCTGCAATGCCTCGCGGATCTCCACTTCCGTTTCGGTATCCACGGAAGAAGTGGAATCATCGAGGATGAGGATACGCGGATTTTTGAGGATCGTGCGGGCGATGGTCACTCTTTGCTTTTGTCCGCCGGATAGTGTCACACCGCGTTCGCCGACCAGCGTCTGGTAGCCTTCCTGAAATCCAAGGATCACATCGTGAACGGCGGCAGCGCGGGCAGCCTGTTCTACTTCCTCGTCTGTTACGTCCCTGCCAACGCCGTAGGTAATGTTTTCACGGATCGTGCGGGAAAACAGGAAAGGCTCCTGCTCAACGATGCCGATCTGCTGACGCAGGTATTTGCGCGGATAGCGGTTCAGCTCCACCCCGTCCAGCAGGATACTCCCGCCGGTATTTTCATAGAACCTTGGCAGGAGGTTAACCAGGGTGGATTTACCGGACCCGGTAGAACCAAGCAGGGCGATCACCTGCCCCGGCTCCACCTTGAAGGAGATACCTTCCAGTGTTTTGTCACCGGGCTCGTACTCAAATTTAACATTCTCGAAAATGAATTGTCCCTTTAGGTCACTGGCAGGGACGTAATCACCCTGGTCCAGGGGTTCGCGGTC
>CAYWVP010000197.1:0-3414 GCA_964461605.1 uncultured Anaerolinea sp. | reverse complement strand
GCGTGGATCGGGTTTGTTGGCTTTGCCGGCTTTTTTGAATGCCTCATACCCGGCGGGGGGGAGAATTATTCGGCAGGGATAGGGAAAAACCATGGAAAGGAATCCATTCTGAGCGCGGGCGGTAGTTGAGTTGAGCAGGATGTTGAGGTTGTCACCGTAGTAAAGAGTGTTCATGTTGCGTCCTCCCCGGTTAATTATGCACCAAAACATAAACCCTGTCATATTCTCACCATTCCTGATTGAATATTCTCCCAGCTCTATACAGAGCAGGTATCAGGCAGCACACCACTCACCAGGTGACCGTTCGACCAGAACAAATAACTCTTGACTTTTTTTCTCGAGGGTCTACACTATATCTATCGTTCAAATCAGACTGATCAGGCAAAGGAGACATAAATGTCACCCATCTCAAGAATGCCCCGCTATGATATCCGCAATGACGGCATCGGTCCTTATGTGATCTTCTATTGTGAAACATGCGAGCGCGAATACCGCTCCCAACCAGACCTGGGGGGTACGATCAAGCAGGATATTGGCCGCTCCGCACTGGGCGGACTGCTGCGCAAGGTACCCCTGGTGGGCAGCGCGGTGGCGGATAACGTGGTGGGCGAGGACCAGCGCTATACCACCAGCATGAGCCCTGAGAAGATCCAGGCAGCCTGGGAGAAGGTGCAGGTGAACTTCAGGGAGTGTCCCACCTGCCTGCGCGTTGTCTGCCTCTCTGATTTTGACACCGTGAGCGGATTCTGCAACGAGGACAGCCCGCGGGGAGCTGAAATTGAGGAGGCGCGCGGCGAGCAGGCCGGTGCGGCGATCAAAGGTTTTGCTTCCGCGCTCGGGCTGGGCGGCTTCGTGCAATCGGTGAGCGATGCGGCGAAAACAGCCGCGTCAGCCAGCCAGAAACTGGCGCGCTGCCCCAATGACGGCACGCTGGCAGCCGCCGGCACCAAATTCTGCCCGGAATGCGGGACTGCGATGGTACAACCGTCAGTGGAGAAATGCCACAAGTGCGGTACCGAGACAATGGGCGCGAAATTCTGCCCCAATTGCGGCGAAAAGATCGTACAGGCACCTGTTAACTGCCCAAACTGCGGCGCAGAGACCAAGGGCGCAAAATTCTGCCCTGAGTGCGGCACCAGGCAGAGTTGATATTATGTTATAACTTCAAAATTGTTATGATAAAGACGCCGTAAGGCGTCATTCTCTTGTGTGATCAAATCATGGTGTAAACGAAACAGATGAAACCCAGGATGATTGATTGAAAAAGTTCAAACCGGTTCTTTTCGCCCTGCTCGCCGCGCTGCTCTTCGGATTGAATGCGCCGGCTGCCAAGCTGCTGGTGGCGCGCGTGGATCCGCTCTTTATGGCCGCCCTGCTCTACATAGGTGCGGGGGCGGGTATGCTTTTGATCGGTTGGGTGCGCCGCGGAAGGGCGGAGGTGATCCGCGAGTCAGGTCTGACCCGCGAGGAGCTGCCCTATATTGCTTTGATGTTGGTGCTCGATATCGCCGCGCCGATCCTGCTCATGCTCGGACTCAGCCGTACCAACGCAGGCACCGCCGCGCTGCTGGGCAACTTCGAGATCGCTGCCACCGCTTTCTTCGCCCTGGTGTTGTTCAGGGAAGCCGTGGGCAGGCGCATGTGGATCGCCATCGCGCTCATTACAATGGCCAGCGCGCTGCTGAGTTTTGACAGCTTATCCACTTTCACTTTTTCCACCGGCGCACTGCTTGTGCTGGGTTCGTGCCTGTGTTGGGGGCTGGAGAACAACACCACGCGTAAACTCTCCATCAAGGACCCGTTGCAGGTGGTGGTGATCAAGGGTTTCGGTTCCGGCTTCGGCGCGCTCATCGTGGCGGCCATCTGGGGCAGCCTGTCGGCTACATTCCTGCACATCCTGGCAGCTCTCGCACTGGGGTTTGTAGCTTACGGCTTGAGCATTTTCTTCTACATCCGGGCGCAGCGCGACCTGGGGGCGGCGCGCACCAGCGCCTACTACGCGGCAGCACCGTTCATTGGCATGGCGCTCTCCTGGCTGGTTTTACGGGAGCCGTTTTCTCCGATCTTCCTGGTGGCGTTATCAATTATGCTGCTGGGAGCAGGGTTGGCGGTGTCAGAAGATCATGTTCACCTGCACGTACACCGGGCGATTACCCACGACCATGCCCACACGCACGCGGATGGGCATCACAACCACGCACATGAGGATGGCTTCAGTGGCGTGCACAGCCACCCGCACACGCACGAGGAACTTGCGCATGACCATGCGCATTTACCGGATACGCATCACCGTCACGAACACCACTAAAATGTGGATTCCACCACCACGCCACGGTTTTTTCATCCTTAAAAATTCCCTCTCACGGTTGACTTTGAACCTGATTTGTTCCATAATCTTAATATCATTCGTCATAATTAAACTGAATTCAATCTGGCTTGCACGACCGGAGAGGAGGTTTCAGTTCGCTTAACCCCATAAGTGCCTGATTTCGCTTCCCGTCTATCCAATGGTGCAGGTGTGCACGCGGGTTCTACCCGAACCGGCGGAATTAAACCAGCGCGGCCTGCAAGCCTCACACCAGTCGAAAAGCAGGGAAGCACAACAACTTAAAAGAACCATCCCCTTAACCGCCGCGTTACCACTTCATCATTTCCACAAGGCGGGTGCGTCCGGCCCTTTTTTTCCAGACAAAGGACTAGTAATGAAAGCAAAATACGCCTGGCAAATAATGTCTGTACTAACCGCGCTCCTGCTGGCTTTCGGCTTGCTACCGCAAGCTGCTACTGCTGCGCCAGCGAGCGATGTTACCTTCACTATCCTGCATCATAATGATTTCCATGGACAACTGGAAGCCTCGGGCAGCAACCCGGGGTTGGCACGCCTGGCAGACGCGGTCAATGTAGTGCGGACCGCGGTCGGTGACGCCAATTTGCTGGTGATGGATGTTGGCGACGAGATGCAGGGCAGCCTGCTCTCCAACATCTGGCAGGGTGAACCTGTCATTGACGCCTACAATACCATTGGCTATGATGCGGCCACCTTCGGCAACCATGAATTCGACTGGGGCAAGGATGTATTGACGACCCGGGTTGGCGAAGCGCTCTATCCCTACGTTTCCGCCAACATTGTGGTCAACGACACGGGTAACTGCACCACGGCTGGATGGGGAACCCCTGCGTTTATTGACGCTCCTTTCGAGATCATCACGGTCGGTTCACCTGTATCGGTTAAGGTGGCCGTGATCGGCGTGACTACTCCCGAAACCCCCATCATCACCATCGCCGAGGCAACTGAAGGGTTGTGTTTCAAGGACGCCGCTGAGTCGATCATCCATCACTATGATGCGATGAAAGCAGCTGGCGCGGATGTGATCGTCGTACTCAGCCACCTGGGCTTTGAAGACGGGGGTTATG
>CAYWVP010000196.1:0-3435 GCA_964461605.1 uncultured Anaerolinea sp. | reverse complement strand
TGCCAGAGAACAATACAACATTGCGGGACAGTGATTTCATGAGAGACTCCTTGTGAAATATGGTTTTTTATACCTGATGATTATCACATCAGGCAGGATGCAAAACAGGATGCAAGAAGGACTTATCTTTTCATATTCAACTCCAACACGTTGAAAAATCCGCGCACGGACTTTTCAACAGCCAACTCTTCAATAAAAGAATGACTAATAAATTGTGTTCAATGAAAAAATGAAATTATAAAAACGAGATCAATGCTGCATTAATGAATTATATAACTTGATGGTTTGCGGGGAAGGATCGATGTCAAGCTCTTTCTTAAGGATCAATCGGCACTTTTCAAACTGCCGGGCAACCGCCGGGCGATCGTCCATGGCTGAATAGGCCAGCATGGCAGAGCGATGTACCGCTTCGTTAAAATTATCTTCCTCCAAAGCGCGATTGGCAAGTGCAACCGCCTGAGAATAATTACCGGTTTTCATGTATAGATTGCTTAACTCAATTGCAGCGTTCATAAAAGCCAGATGATATTTTTCTCGGGCAATGATAACCCATTCCTGGTCAATTTTGGGGAGGAATTGTCCGTGATAACTCGTGATCGCAGCCAGATAGTGAGCAATCATTTCTTCGGATTCTGTGGCCTTCTTTGCGTTGGCAAGTTCTGCCTTGAAAATATCCACATCATAATCGTAATCCAAAGACCGGTTAAAACGATAGTATTCTTCATCGTAGGATATCGTTTCAGAACCCAATGCTTTTCGCAACCTGTAAATGGTATTCTTGAATCGCAATTTTATCGTTTCACGGTCTGCATCCGGCCAAAAAGCCTCGCCAATTTCATCCTTAGTCACCCCTTCCGGGTGAGCCAGGATAAAGAAGAAAAGATCACGCACAGCCTGGGTTTTCCAGTCTCGTGACGTAATCGTTTTGTTTCCCATTTTCACCTGCATTCGCCCGAATCCCCGAATGATTAGTTTTGCATTGGCAAACTCAACAGCAGAACTGTGCCTGCGGATCACCCGATGTATGATTGGAAGTTTTTTCTCAAATATTGATAATTCAGTGAGTAGTTCACCTATGCCATCAGTCGATGCGACACGATCGGCCAACTCCTCCAGCGAGTGTTTGTATTCCATTGCGATCTGAATGAGAATCTGATTTTTGTTGAGGTCGGTTACAGGACGAAAAATGTTCAACGCTTCTTCAGAAAATGCATTACGATTATAACGATCCTGGGCTAACGCCCGGTATATCGATGCCTTATAAGCTTCAGACTGGAATCCAGCTGCAATAAAATACTCCTCCAACTGCCTGAACGCCTGTTCAAGTTGTTCAGTTGTCCCATTCCGTAAATTCAAGGCATGTTGTTCGAGCAGGCATAAGTTTTGTTCGTACTTTGAGCCGCTTTTCTCAACCTTATCCATAGCCGCATCGATCTGTTTTTGTGAGGCGGGGAAATTATCTGCCAGTCTCTCGAGGACAGCATTCGCCAGCGTGAGATAGATATCCAATGAGAGATCACTTGTTTTTTCAAGGATCACTGCAGCCTGTTGATACGCCAGCCTGGCTTCTTTTAAGGCGCGCACATCACGGTAGATGTCTCCCAGCCCGGTAAGGATGTATCCCTCAACGCGTGGATTGACTGCCAGGCGCGCATAAGACAAAGCCTTTTCCAGGGTGATTACCGCCTGTTCATACTGGCTGAGCTGGTGCTTGAGTGTGCCAATGTTATTGAGAACATTTGCCTGCCACAACGGGTTTTGGATCGCCTGCCAGTATTCCAGTGAATCGGTCAGACATTTTTCCACCTGGTCAAGATCGCCCCGGGCGTTATAGACCACACCGAGATCAGTCAATACTTTGGCAGCATCCGATTCCAACCCCAGGTCTTGAAAACGTCGATAGGATTCGCGCAATTTCCACTGTGCATCATTCAAATCTCCGTTCTGATAGTGCACCAGCCCTTCTGCGCGTAACGCTTCAGCATAATTCTGTGGAGCACCGAATGGAGGTTTGGTTAATTCACTGGCATCCTGTGCATCCTTGAGGGCAAGTTCGTAGTGCCCCAAATGGCGGTTGATCGCGCTGCGCCGGATCAGCGCTGCGGCAAGCTCTTCTCCTGCGCCGGTTTTCCGTAAATCGAGGATCGCATCATTTAATAAACCGAGGCTGGATTTATAGTCACCACGCAGCATGGCGATAGAACCGCGGATGGACTTCAATTCCGGTCGGGAATCCGCCTGTCCGCCGGGAAGCGCATTCAGCCAATCGCTAAGGGTAACCAGTCGTCCAGAAAGGATCATCGACGGGGCAGCACGGCGGATCATCTCCACCTGCTGTTCCGGTGAGCCTATCCTGAAGTAGATGGAAATCGCCCGCTCCCATTCCTGGATGCTTTCATAATACAACGCCAGTTCAGTCTCTATGCGCCGCGATTCTTCAGGGCGCTCAACCCTCATCCGGTTCTGCAGAAAATCACGGAAGAGATGGTGATAACGCAGGAATACTGTTTCATCACCAACGGGTAACACAAACAGGTTGTCCCGCTGGATGCGGTCGATCACTTCATCCCAGTTGTGTCCTTCCAAACCGAGGGCTTTTCCAATGATCTTCTCACACAGGCGTGAATCGAACTCCTCGAGCAGAGAGGTGCGCAACAGAAAACTTTGCATGGCTTGGGTCTGCCGGTCAAACACCTGTTGAGTGAGATACTCGTAGATCCCCACACCGGATACTTTTTCTACGCGGGTTCGCTCCCCCATCCCTTTGGGGGTGAGTTGAGCGGTCAGCAGTAGACCCGTAATCCAGCCTTCAGTGCGGGTGATCATCTCCTCTGCTTTTTCATCGGTGATGGTCTGGTGATAATTTACCGCCATAAGCTGCTTGATCTCTTCCGGGAGGAAAGCCAGTTCTTCAAAACTTAGCCCATCCACCTGAGAACGTGCCACAAGCAGGCTGAGGTCTGGAAGGGTCAAAAGAGTTCGTGACGCGATGATGAAATGGCAGTTCTCTGCACACTCCTGGATGAGCCGATTGACAAATATCTCGATCGGCTTACTATCACGCACCAGGTGATAATCATCCAGAACGAAAATGAAATGCTCGTTGATGTGTTCGTAGGCGTCATTCACAATGGCGGAAATGACCGGTTCGAGGTTCATCCGGTCCTGGCTCAGGTCGGCCAGTGCCGCCAGTGCCATCTGACCAAAAGCAGGAAACTTGCCCTGTATGGCAGCGATAAAATGCGCGACAAAACGCTTGGGATCGCTATCCAGCGAATCCAGGGCGTACCAGCAAACAGGCGCCTGCGTATGATGGGAGAAATCGACCAGGAGTGAGGTTTTACCGTACCCTGCCGGTGCCGCCAGGATCAACAGCTTAAGATCCAGCACATCATCGAGGATAGCCAGCAACCTTGAACGCGAAAGAATCTCGCT
>CAYWVP010000195.1:0-3487 GCA_964461605.1 uncultured Anaerolinea sp. | reverse complement strand
TCTTCCCCAACTATTTCACCTTTTTTCTCGCCATCATGCTGGGTAACCTGGGCAACAATATTTTTCTGCCCGCCATGCAGGCTTATCTCGGCGATCACTCACCTTATGAGAAACGCGGCTTCGTCATGGCTGTTACGGAACTGTCCTGGGCGCTGTCCTTTATCCTGCTGGTTCCACTCGCCGGTCTTCTCATGGAATGGAGCACCTGGTACGCCCCGTTTATCGCCCTTTGCGCTGCCGGTATCCTGATGGCCATTCTTCTGATAATCCTCATCCCTGCTGATCACCCGCTGGAACCTGAGCCGATCACCATTTTTCGCGATATTAAGAAAGTGCTGCTCTACCTGCCGGCTGTGTTCGGCATCCTCACCGGAACGCTGTTCATTACCGGCAACGAGGTCGTCAGCGTGGTATTCGGGGTTTGGATGCAATCCTCCTTCGGATTGCAGGTCGCCGCGTTGGGGGCTGCCTCAATAGTGATCGGTTTTGCTGAACTGGGCGGCGAGGGGCTGGTCGCCCTGATCACCGACCGCCTGGGGAAGGAACGCACGATCGGATTGAGCCTCATTCTGAATGCACTGTGGGTGATTGCCCTGCCGTGGCTGGCAAAAAGTGAACTTGGCGGTTTCATCTGGTTATTCGTGTTCTATCTCACCTTTGAGGTCGCCATCGTCAGCATCCTGCCGCTTATCTCCGAGATCACCCCCGCCACTCGCGCCACCATGATGTCTCTGTTCATCGCCGCCCTGTCATTAGGCCGCGCACTGGGTGACATCCTCGCGCCATGGCTTTATCGCAGCGGTTTCCTGGTGAATGCTGCCGTCTGCGCCGGGTTGGATATTCTCGCACTGATCGCACTTTCTCGGATAAAATTACCCGGAAAAACCACATGACTCTCGAACCAGCCGTTCCAGCCAATCCATCCGATCCGTTGCCGGTGAAAAGCCCTCTGCCGATGCGCGCCCAGGTGCTGCTTTTTGCGACCGTGCGCATGATCATCAACATCAACACCCGCATGATTTACCCGTTCCTCAACACTTTCGCCAGCGGGCTTGGCGTTGACCTGATCGCGATCTCCCTCGCCATGACGATCCGCTCGATCAGCGGCGCACTCAGCCTTTTCATTACCCCGGTCGCCGACCGGCACGGGCGCAAAGCCGGTATGTTATTAGGCGTGGCGATCTTTATCGTCGGAGCCGGTCTGGTGATCTTCTGGCCTTCCTTCACCGCCTTCACCATCGCCATCAGCCTTACCTTCCTGGGCATGTTCGTCTATCTCTCCTCCACCCAGGCTTACATCGGCGACCAGGTTCGGCCGGGTCGGCGCGGTACTGCATTGGGACTGATCGAGACCGGCTGGGGCGTGAGTTACATCATCGGCATGCCCATCCTCGGCTGGATCATCGACCGCTACGGCTGGCGCGCACCTTTCCCGTTCACCGCTGCGCTGGGGGTTCTGGCATTTGTATTGATCCTGGTGTTCGTGCCCAACTACAAACCACAGAAGAAGATCCTGTCGGGAAATGTCTTCAAGAGTATCCTCGAGGTGCTCAAGATCCCCGCAGCCCGCTATGGCCTGCTGATGAGCCTGATGCTGATCTCCTCCAACGAGGTGATCAACCTGGTGTTCGGCGTCTGGCTTGAGGAATCCTTCGGGTTGAAGCTCGCGGCGCTGGGCGCTGCCTCGGCGGTTATCGGCATCTCCGAGATCAGCGGCGAATCCATCGGCGGGGTCGTCTCAGATAAATTGGGGCGCGAGCGCAGCATCATGCTGGGCATGGGGATGATGCTGATCATTTCCATGGTTCTCCCGTTTATCGGCGGCACACAGGCCGGCGCGCTCATCGGGCTGTTCTTCTTTTACCTGTCTTACGAGTTTACTTTCGTGTCCACCCTGCCGTTCATGACCGAACTGGTACCGGAAGCGCGCGGCACGATGCTGGGCGCCAACGTCGCCTGCCTGGCGCTAGGCCGTATGATCGGCAACCTGGTCTCGCCTTTTGTGTTCCGCATCGGCTTCTGGGCAAACGCACTCTCAGCCGTCATATTTATCCTCATCGCGTTCTATGCCCTCACTCGCGCCAAAGCCAAACGCCTTTCTTAATCTGATAACGGTATACTAATAAGGGAGGAATAACCGGCATGCTTATTCATTCAGCTTCGCAGGTACTTACCCTCGCTGGCGGTCCACGGCGCGGGAATGTTCCGGACGACATTGGGATCATTGAAAACGGAGCTGTGCTCGTCTCCGGCGACCGCATCATCGCGGTCGGCGCCAGCCGCGATCTCCTCGCCCGCTACCCGGATGAGGAACGCTTGGATGCGCAAGGCAGGGTCGTGATGCCCGGTCTGGTGGACCCGCACACTCACCTGGTGTGGGCTGGCGACCGTGCCGCCGAATTCGAAGCGCGCCTGCAGGGCAGGACCTACATGGAGATCATGGCAGCCGGCGGCGGCATCAACGCCACGGTAAGCGCCACGCGGGCGGCTTCCCTGGATGAGCTATACGCGCAAACCCGCCAGCGCGCACTGGCCATGTTCCGCAACGGCACCACCACCGCTGAAGCCAAGACCGGCTACGGGCTGGAATGGAACGCCGAGATCGCCCAGCTTGAAGTGCTGCTGCGCCTGGATGCCGAAGGTCCGCTGGAGATTGCCCCCACTTTCATGCCTGCCCATGCGGTTCCCCCTGAGTTCAAGGGTCGCGCAGATACGTACACCCGCCTGGTGAGCGGTGAAATGCTGCCTGCCCTGAAGGACTGGTGGACAAACCATCATCCCTCCCGTCCGCTGCCGTTCATCGATGTGTTCTGTGAGAACAATGCCTTCAACCTGGCGCAGACGCGTCAAATCCTCACCCGTGCAAAGGAACTGGGTTTTCCGCTCAAGGCGCACGTGGACGAGTTTGAAAACCTCGGCGCTGCCGCCCTGGCGGTGGAGTTCGGCGCGGTTTCCATCGAGCACGCCGTGAAGACCTCACCGGCTGAGCTCGCCGCGCTGGGGGCTTCCGATACGGTGGTGGTTTCACTACCCTGCACACCTTTCGGGCTGGCTGATCCCCACTACACCCCCGCGCGCGGCCTGCTGGCGGCGGGAGGCACCCTCGCCATCGCCACCGACCTCAACCCCGGCACCGCCTGGTGTGAGAACATGCAGTTCGTCATCGCCCTGGCCTGCCGCTACCTCAAACTTACCCCCGCCCAGGCCGTGGCAGCCGCCACCATTAACGCTGCGCGTGCCATCCAGCGCGACCAGCTCATCGGCTCACTGGAACCCGGCAAACAGGCTGACCTGCTCATTCTCTCGGTCAGTGATTACCGCCAGCTGGCGTACCGCTTCGGCGGCAACCTGGTGCAAAGCGTGATCAAAAAAGGCCGCGTTTTTCAGTTTTAGTAATTATTTCTAGAAACAAAGGACACTACATGCTGACATTCGAACAAGCCCGGGAATGGTACAAAGACACCGACCCGGTACACGATTTCTCTCA
>CAYWVP010000194.1:0-3540 GCA_964461605.1 uncultured Anaerolinea sp. | reverse complement strand
CGACCGGGATCATCATGAGGTAATCCTTGAGCATCTGGTTGATGGTGTCATAGTGCGCCTGGCGGGCAGCCGGGTCTGAGAGCTTACCGGCAGCGCGAATCTCAGCCACCATATCCGGGTAGAGATCGCCAAATTGCTTGTTTTCGGCAGTGGCAAAGTGGTAATCATAGAAGTTGGTGGCATCCGGGTAGTCAGCGTTCCAACCCAACAGGTAGAAACCTTCGTTACCAGCGGCGGTGGAGTCGATGAAGGCGGCAGATTCCATTTCCTTGAGGGTCACTTCCACACCAACTTCATCAAGTTGAGCCTGGATCTCCTGTGCCACTTTATCAGGTGACGGCAGGTAGGCACGGTCAACTACGCGAAAGGCGAGGGTGACCTTGAGGGGTTCAGCTGCTGCCGGTGCTTCTGTGGCAGCCGGGGCTTCGGTGGCTGCGGGGGCTTCCGGAGCAGCCGGAGCTTCGGTGGGCGCGGGTTGCGCACAAGCTGCCAGCAGGAGGCTGGCTACGATCAACATACTAAACAGTACCAAAAATCGACGTTTCATGTTTCTTCTCCTTCTAATATGGTTGAACACGATCGGGTTTATGACTGTCAAACCCATTTGGCGTTTATTTCCAATTCTGTTGATATGACCACCTCCTTTTATCTCTCATTTAATAAATTCTCTCTATAAACACTATCAGCCCCATCAGGCCAGCCAACAGGCAGCGCTGTGATCGGGGTTTTTCTCAACGAAAGGCGGTTCCTCAACCGCACACTGCGCCACCGCGATGGGGCAGCGCGGATGGAAGCGGCAACCCTTGGGCGGATTGAGCGGGCTGGGCACATCCCCTTTGAGAATAATGTGTTCACGCCGCAAACGGGGATTGGGGATAGGGATGGCGGACATCAGGGCTTTAGTGTAGGGATGGAGCGGATTGCGGAAGAGCTCCTCACGGTCAGCCAGTTCGACCATTTTACCCAGGTACATGACTGCCACACGGTTGGAGATATGCTCCACGACGCCGAGGTTGTGCGCGATGAACAGGTAGGTTAGTCCCAATTCCTGCTGAAGGTCCTTGAGGATGTTGAGCACCTGGGACTGGATGGAAACATCCAGCGCTGAGACGGGCTCATCGCAAACAATGAAGCGCGGCTGGAGCGCCAGGGCGCGCGCGATTCCAATGCGCTGCCGCTGCCCGCCGGAGAACTCGTGCGGGTAACGCCGGCTGTGATACTCCTCAAGTCCCACTTTCTTGAGGGTGTCCACCGCCAGCTGGTAACGGTCCTTCCTGTCACCGATCTTGTGGATCTCCAGACCTTCCATGACCGAATCACCGATGCGCATACGGGGGTCAAGCGAGGCATATGGATCCTGGAAGATGATCTGCATATCGCGCCGCACCGCCTTCATCTCCTCCCCTTTCAGCTTGAGGAGATCCTTGCCGTCGAACTCTACCGCACCGGCGGTGGGCTCGGTGAGGCGCAGGATGGCGCGGCCGATGGTTGTTTTACCGCAGCCGGATTCACCGACCAGACCAAGGGTTTCACCATTCTTTACAGTAAAGCTGACATCATCAACAGCCAGTACCTGATCAGAGACGCGCTGCAGGATACCGGTCTTGACGGGATAGTATTTCTTGAGGTTTGAGACCTTCAATAGATCGATGGAACCGTTCTTAGTATTTACATTCATCGCATCACTCATAACGCCTCGCTTATTTTTAAAGGCGCGGTATGTTCATCAGAATCCGAATAAAGCCAGCAGCGCACGGTGTGTTTGTCGCTTACCTCCACCAATTTGGGTTCCTTGCGGCGGCAAACCTCGAGACCATATTGCTGACGCAGCAGGCAGCGCGGCTCAAAACGGCAGCCGGGCGGCAGATCGATGAGATTGGGCACCAGGCCGGGGATGACCTCCAGGCGGTCCACCACGTTACCCAGGACCGGGATCGAACCGATCAGCCCCTGGGTGTAGGGATGGAGGGGTTTGGCAAAGATGGGGTCCACATCGGCGAACTCAACGATCTCGCCGGCGTACATCACGGCTACGCGATCAGCCATCTCGGCGATAATGCCGAGATCGTGGGTGATGAGGATGACAGCGGTATTGGTCTTCTCGCGAAGCTCGCGGATGAGATCGAGGATTTGCGCCTGGATGGTGACATCCAACGCCGTGGTGGGTTCATCAGCGATGAGCAGCCTGGGGGATAGCGCCAGCGCCATGGCGATCATGACGCGCTGGGCCTGACCGCCGGAAAGTTCGTGCGGGTAGGCGTAAGCTTTCTTCTCGGGATCGGGGATGCCGACCAGGGTAAGCAATTCGACCGCTTTCGTCCAGGCTTCCTTCTTCTTGATGCCTTTGTGCAGCTCCAGCACCTCAGCCACCTGCTCCCCCACCTTGAAGACGGGGTTGAGGCTGGATTGCGGCTGCTGGAAGATCATCGAGATGCGGTCGCCGCGCATTTTGACCATCTCCTCTTTGGAGAGTTTGAGAATATCCCTGCCCTCAAAGAAGATCTCCCCATTAACGATACGACCTGGAACACCCACAAGGCGCAGGATGGAGAAAGAGCTGACGCTCTTGCCGCAGCCGGACTCACCGACCAGCCCCAGCACCTCGCCGGCGCGCACAGAAAAATCCACCCCGTCCACCGCCTTGACCACGCCGTCCTCGGTGAAGAAATAGGTCTTCAGGTCACGGACTTCGAGTATGGTTTCCCCTGTGTGTACTGCTGACTGATCATTCATGAATGGCTCCATAGAATGGTTAATTCCTTATCTGTGTTCCAAGTGCAACTAATCGGTCTTACCTGGCAAGTAATTAAGAAAATTGCGGATATTTCATTATACAAATATTATGACTGATTTAATACAAAAATCCGCAATTTTCTGCTGGTTACCGGCTAAAAGCCGTTTTCAAACCCTCACCGGGTCTGCTTACGTGAACCGGTCGGGAGAGAAGCACCGACCGGAGAATTCTCGCGTGCGTTATTTAGCATTTAATATAATCAAAAAGTATACAGTCCGTTTTTCGAAAATTCAACAGGCAATCCCTGTTTCTGCTTAACAATTCTGTAAGGATAAATAACCACAGTCCGCCCCAGGACCCCGGGTGACCCCCGTAGATAATACACGGGGTGGAATGAGCGCGGGGAAATTCGTGTACAATGAATTCGATGACCGCCAATAAAGAGATCCAACCCCTGTTACCCGGGGACCTCTCCCTGCAGATCGGCCAGAACGCCAACCGCGCCGCGGCGCAAACACGCTTTAAGGAGTACCGCTCACGCCGCGCGGAGGAGACCCTACGCCGGCAGGACGCTGACCTGGCGTTGTTCCACGAATTCCTCGAGCTGGTCAACCTGCGCACGGGCAACCTGGCGGAAGAGCCGGCAGCCTGGCGACCGGTGACCTGGGGGCTGGTGGAGGCGTTCGTTAAATGGCAGATCAACGAAGGCTACGCCATCAAGAGCATCAACGTTCACCTCTCCACGGTGAAAGTGTACGCGCGCATGGCCATGCAATCGGACATGCTCACCCCGCAGGAGTACGCGC
>CAYWVP010000193.1:1406-3565 GCA_964461605.1 uncultured Anaerolinea sp. | reverse complement strand
TTGAGCATGTTGCCGCGGAACTTGAGATCGCCGCCCATGATGGCGCCGGTGGGATCGAGCTGCCCCTTGAACACCTTCTGGAAGGTGGCGTAATCGCCGGTGATGCCGAACTCGGTCTTCACGGCGGCGGGGTCGGCCAGTTTGAAGGTCTTCAGGTTGCCCTTGTCGGTCTCGAACACGAGGGTCTTTTCCTTGCCATCGGGGCATTTCTGCACGGTCATGGCGATCGACAGGGTGGCGCTATCAGTAGACGCGGGGGTGACGCTGGTCTTCAGGACCTTCGCGGTCTCGCTTACCCATTCTTCACTTAAAAACTTGTATGTTGCCATTTGATATCCTCCTCTTATTTGATCTGATTTGATTATACGTTATGTCGACGGGAAAAGCCGGTCGTAGATCTGCGGTGCATACTGCGCGACCATTGCACTGGTGATGCCGTTCTCGCGGCAGATCTCCGCGTAGAGGTCCACGCTGGGGCGGCGCACGCGCTGCTGGGTTTCCACATCCAGACCCCACAAGCCAAAGCGCTGCGTCCAGCCGCGTTCCCACTCGAAGTTATCGACCAGCGACCAGTGGAAGTAGCCCTTGAGCTGCCAGTTGAAGTTGGCGGCGCGCCACACCTGGTGCAGGTGCTCGATGAGGTAGCGCGGGCGCAGGGTGTCGGTGTCGTCCTCCACACCGTTCTCGGTGACGAAGATGGGCAGGTCGTAGCCGTGAGCCCACTTGAGCCCGTCCCACATGCCGGCGGGCACGTTGGCAATGAAGCCGGTGGGGCTGAGCACCGCATCTGCGGGGTAGAAACGACGCCCAAACATTTGGCCGGGTTTGAGCAGGTCAAAAGCGACCATGTCGCGCGAGTAATAATTCAGACCAATGAAATCCTGTGTACCGGCGGCCTCGGGCAGGGAAAACGTTTTGAGCGCGAGGTTGAGCTTGCCGCTGACGAGGCAGTCATTGAAGGCGCGGTTGAAGACCTGGTTCTGGAAGTTCAACGGAATGCGGTCGAAGGGGTTATTGGGGTGTGCCGGGGCAAAGCTGCGGTAGTTGGTGGCGACGCCGGCGCGGGCTTCAGGCTGCAGCTCGTGGATGACGCGGTAGGCGGCGGCGTGCCCGCGGATGAGGTTGACGACGACGCGCGCGGCGAGGGCAAGGTCGCGCTTGCCGGGAGGGAATAGCCCCTCCACCCAACCGCTGAGGGCGTACACATTGGGCTCGTTGACGGTCGTCCACAGGCTGACATAATCCTTGAGGGCGGTGACAGCGCGGCGCACGAAGCGGGCGAAGAGCGCAGGGGTGTCATCGTTCTCCCAGCCGCCCATCTCCACCAGCCAGAGCGGATCGGAGAAGTGGTGCAGGGTGACCATGGGGGTCATGCCGTTATCCACCAGCCAGCGCGCGATCTCCACGTAGCGGGCGAGGGCTTCGTCATCCCAGCGGTCGGGAGCGGGCTGCACGCGGCTCCATTCGATGGAGAGGCGATGCGCGTTCTGACCGGTATCACGCGCGCGTTCCAGGTCCTCGCGCCAGCGTCCGCCCCACCAGTCGCAGGCCAGGCCGGCTTTCTGATCGTGGATGATGCGGCCGGGTTCACTCTCCCAGCGCGCCCAGTTATTATTGGTGTTGCCGCCTTCCACCTGGTGCGCGGCGGTGGCGGATCCCCAGAGGAAACCGCGGGGGAAATGGAAACTGGCTTCGGGCATGGGCACCTCCAAGTGCGCAGGTTTGCAGAAATTATAGCCCAAACAAAAAAGCCCCGGGGAGACCGGAGCTTTTCGAGAGTGTGTGAATTACATTCCTGCCATGTAGGCGATGCTGAGGGTGCCGGGGCCGACATGGCTGCCGATGACCGGGCTGACGTAGCTGAGGATGGATTCGTCGGCGTTGAAGCGGCGGGTGATGTCTTCCAGCAGCGCGCGGGCTCTCTCCTCCGCCAGGGCATGGAACACGGAGACGCGCACGGGTTTGCGGCCGTCGATATCTTTCTCGACCAGCTGAACCATCGCTTCGATGGCTTTATTGATCGAAATGACGCTTTTGACCGCTTCGATCTTGCCCTCGCGGATCTCGAGGATGGGTTTGATGTTGAGGGTGGTGCCCATGAAGCGCTTGCCGCCGCCGATGCGTCCGCCGGCGTGCAGGTATTTGAGCGTATCCACCAC
>CAYWVP010000193.1:0-1306 GCA_964461605.1 uncultured Anaerolinea sp. | reverse complement strand
ACCGGGGTCTGGCTGGTGGTGGGGAGGGTGCTGCTCTTCGCCAGGCGGGTGTAGAACTCGTCCGGCTGGATATCGATGCCGTCACGGTATTCCACCCCATCCCAATTGAGGGTGAGGGGGACAGTTTTAATGTTCAACTCGTCAATGTAGGGTTGGGGGAGATACGCGGTGGAATCGGTGGTGACGATCACTCTTTTCATTGTGTACTCCTCAAATGGTTACAGATATTTATTCGTTATCTTACCATTTTACATAAAAAAGGCGAACTGTCATGGGAAAAAGGTCACATTTAAAACAGGTCATATCAGTGGAAGCAGGAATCTTGTCCATCTGGCAAGGAGTGGTAAACTTGGAAAAAAGGACTGGGTGGTACGGTTGAAAAGAGCGTTATTGATCCTATTGGTGCTGATAGTATTGCTGCTCAGCACAGGCTGCGGCAGCGGTGACCCGCTGTTGGGTACATGGATGGAACCCAACTCCGGGGTCGTGATGGAGCTTAATGAAGATGATGAGGCGACCATGAGCCTCAATGATGCCAGCATCACGATGAGTTTCAAGCGTGAGGATCCGGACGTGATCATCTTTCTGGCCTCGGCTGATGGAAGTATCCCGGAGCAACGCATGACCTACCGGTTAAAAGAGGATAAACTGGTGTTGACACTGGACGGGATCGACACCGCCTTTTTCCGCGTCAAATAAAAAAGCATCTTGAAGTTAAACCGCCTGCAACTGTATACTACGGCTGCAAGGCGGTTTTGTGATTAATGAGGTAGTTGCCAGGGAACTATTTTTGCAAAGGTGCGTCTTAAGCAGGACAATGAAGGAGATATGCCATGAATAAATCGATCCTAATTAAAACCCTGACTGTTGCGGCCGTGCTGATGCTGGCCCTGACCTCGTGCAACCTGCTGGACATCATCGGGCAGGATGATACCGAGGATTTTGCGCAGATCGAGACGATCGCGGCTGCCACCATCTCGGCCAGGTTCACGCAATCTGCCTACGAGACGATGGTGGGGCAGTTGACACAAATTGCGCCGACCAGTACCGCCGGTGGACCGGTCGTTCCGGAAGCGTCGAGCACGCCGCTGCCAACGAACACGCCGATTGCCACGTTCACATCAGCGCCTCCCGCCAACACGCCGATCCCGCCAACCAAGACGCCGATCCCCATTCCGTGCAACGCGGCGACTTATCTTGAAGATGTCACCATCCCCGATTGGAGCAAGGTTGATGCAGGAGCTTCATTTTTGAAGACCTGGAAGGTGAAGAACGTGGGGACCTGCTCGTGGACGAAGGAGTACAA
>CAYWVP010000192.1:1869-3574 GCA_964461605.1 uncultured Anaerolinea sp. | reverse complement strand
AGAGAAGATCAGGACCGCTCTGGCTCACGAGCTGCCTGATTTCACGGATGGTCTGCAAAAGTTTTACGACCAGTATCGCCGCGGCTATCACCTGTACATCAAGTCACTCGCCTGATCATCATTTATGAGAGGAGTTGACATGGATATAAAAATTGGTAATCACCTGATCGGTCCCGCCCATCCCACCTACTTCATCGCGGATATTTCCGCCAACCATGATGGCAGCTTGGAGCGCGCGAAGATGCTGATACACCTGGCCAAAGAAGCCGGTGCGGACGCTGCCAAGTTCCAGAACTTCCGCGCTCCCAGGATCGTTTCTGATTACGGATTCAAAGCCATGCAAAGCCAGGTCTCACACCAGGCTAACTGGAAAAAAAGTGTCTTTGAAGTTTATTCCGACGCCTCAATCCCGTTCGACTGGACGCCGATCCTGAAAGAGGAATGCGATAAGGTAGGTATTGATTATTTCTCCTCACCTTATGATTTTGAAGCGGTGGATTACCTTGACCCGTTCGTACCTGCCCATAAGATCGGTTCAGGAGATGTGGATTGGCTGGAGATGCTGGAACACATTGCCCGCAAAGGCAAGCCAGTCATCCTTTCCACCGGTGCTGCGACCATCGGTGAGGTACAGCAGGCAGTACACACCGTCCTGGCGCTCAATCAGCAGCTAATCCTGCTGCAATGCAACACCAATTACACAGCCAGCCCGGTCAACTTTGATCATATCAACCTCCGTGTATTGCAAAGCTACCAGACCCTCTTCCCGGGTATACCGGTCGGGCTCTCTGATCATACGCACGGGCACACCACTGTACTGGGTGCTGTTGCCCTGGGCGGTCGGGTGATCGAAAAACACTTCACGGATGACAATGCACGCATCGGACCGGATCATCCCTTCTCGATGACGCCGCAAACCTGGCGGGATATGGTTGACCGCACACGTGAGCTGGAACGCTCATTGGGTTCTGCGGATAAAACCATCAGTGGAAATGAAAAAGACACCACCGTTGTACAACGCCGCTGCCTGCGGGCAGCGCGGGATATACAGGCGGGCGAGGTTCTGACGCGCGAGATGATCGATGTTCTGCGTCCCGCCACGCCAGGTGCGATCCGCCCGGACCAGGTGAACCGCGTCATCGGCAGCCGCGCGTTGACCAACATTCCTTTTGGCAAAGAGATCCGCTGGTTGGATCTTGGAGAATAAATTGAGAGTTCTTTACTTTACCCGTGATTACTCGCCGCATGATGAGCGATTTCTCAGCGCCCTTTCGCAGACCGCACACGAGGTCTTTTTACTGCGCCTGGAACCGCAGCAGCCTGTTCAACTTCCCGCAAGGGTTACGGAAGTCAAATTTCAGGATAGTATTGGCGCGGGAAGCAATCCGGTGGCCAACCGGGTAACAGAACTGCGTGCCATCCTGGAAAAGGTGCAACCGGACGTGCTGCACGCCGGACCTTTACACGGACCCGCTTACATCGCCGCACAAACCGGGTTCTCACCGCTGGTGAGCATGTCCTGGGGGGCAGACATCCTCCACGACGGTGAGGTTTCCCCGCTTGACCGGGAGAAGATCCAGGCAACCCTGTATAACAGCACATTACTGGTCGACGACTGCCAGGCGGTGACCACGAAGGCGGTACACGGCTATGGTTACCCGCGCACCCGCATCTACCGCCTCCCCTGGGGGGTTGACCTGGAACA
>CAYWVP010000192.1:0-1769 GCA_964461605.1 uncultured Anaerolinea sp. | reverse complement strand
CATTGTGACGGGTCTTCTGTTTCGCTTATGGAGTCACTGGCTTGCGGCACCCCGGCAATCGTCTCTGATATCCCCGGTAACCTTGAATGGGTGACAGATGGGGAACAGGGTTGGGTCTTCCCGGATGGTGATGTTGAAGCGATGACCGCGCTGATCAACACGGCGAGCCGCGAACCTGGTCTGGCCGGGATGGGTGCCAGTGCCCGATCACTGGCACAAGAAAAAGCCAACTGGCAGCAGAACTTCAAGGTGCTGCTGGAAGCATACGAACAGGCTGTGATATTGAACAATAGCAAATTGAGGAAACAGGATAACAGACAATGAAAGTGGTTGCCATCATCCAGGCGCGCATGACCTCCACCCGCCTACCGGGCAAAGTATTGAAGCGCGCCTCCGGCCGGACCATGCTGGAGCGTATGCTCGAGCGGGTTCAGCAGGCCAGGATGGTGAACCAGGTTGTGGTTGCCACAACGACCGACCCCACGGATGATGCCATCGTAAAAGCCTGCCACCGTTACGGTACAGAGGTCTTTCGCGGCAGCCTGCAGGACGTACTGGACCGCTATTACCAGGCGGCGAAACATTTCCAGGCGGACATCGTTGTGCGCCTGACCGCGGATTGCCCCTTGATCGACGCTCCATTGATCGATGCTGTGGTGGACGCCCTGATTGCGAACCAGATGGATTTCGCCTGCAACCGCCTGCCCCCGCCGTTCACGCGCACCTACCCCATCGGACTGGATGTTGAAGCCTGCACTTTCGCCGCGCTGGAAAGCGCCTGGCTAAACGCGACACAAAAACATGAACGTGAACATGTGCTGCCGTATCTCTACGCAGTACCGGGTCGTTTTAAGGTGCTCAAGCTGGATCATACTGAAGACCTGGGGCACTTGCGCTGGACGCTGGATACCCCGCAGGATCTGATTCTTTTACGGCGCATCTACCGCCATTTTCAAGGCAGGAATGATTTCTCATGGCTGGACGTATTGCGATTGCATCAGCAAAAACCGCAGATTTTCGAGGTCAATGCCGGGATTCGGCATAAAACCTACCTGGAGAGCGAACCGGTAACGATCAAAGAGAACAATGAACAAGGATGATGACACAAGCATGAGCCAGTTAGCCATCTTTACCGCACCGAAGCCGTTCACCAATCCGCACATCCGGACGATTCAGCGCAACGCAATTCGCAGCTGGAAAGCGTTGGGAAACACGGTGGAAGTCTGGCTGGTGGGAGATGAGGATGGGGTGGCGGAGACCGCAGAGGAGTTCGGGGTTGGATTCATCCCGGATGTGCGGCGCAACAACTCCGGCACACCACGCATTGATTCGATCTTCAACATGGTGCGTGAAAAGAGCAGCGCCCCGTACATGTGCTATGTTAACGCGGATATCCTGCTCTTCCCTGATCTGCTGCAAACCCTGGAGCGCGTAACTAGCGAATTTGCACGCTTCCTGCTTATCGGTCAGCGCTGGGACGCTTCAATTACAACCGAGCTGTCGATCAATTCCGGTTGGCACGTGGAATTCATTCCTCAGGTGATGAAAACCGCTGTCCTGCACACCGCCGTCGGCAGTGATTATTTCGTGTTTCCACGCGATGATTACAAGGATATTCCCGCCTTCGCGGTGGGTCGTGCCGGCTGGGATAACTGGATGATCTACAAGGGACGCGTTGAGCAGATCGCGGTCATTGATGCCACCAATTCCATCACCGTGATCCATCAGAATCATGATTTCAGCCATTTTCCTGATGGAAAAATTCACCG
>CAYWVP010000191.1:0-3582 GCA_964461605.1 uncultured Anaerolinea sp. | reverse complement strand
GGCGACACGGTTTTCGTGGGGGTGGGTTTGCCCAACCTGGCCTGCAACCTCGCCCGGCGCACGCACGCACCCAACCTCCAGCTCATCTACGAAGCCGGCGTCATCGGTGCCCGCCCGGCGCGCCTGCCGCTCTCGATCGGGGATCCCACGCTCGTCAGCGGTGCCGCTTCTGTGTGCGGAATGTTCGATATTTTTTCACAATACCTGCAGCGCGGCAACATCGACGTGGGTTTCCTTGGCGGAGCACAGATCGACCGCTTTGGCAACATCAACGCTACCGTGATCGGTGATTATCAGCACCCCAAGGTGCGTCTGCCCGGTTCCGGCGGTTCACAGGAGATTGCCGGTTGGGCCAACCGCTGCTACATTATGACCCCGCACCAGAAGCGCCGCTTCCCCGAAAAGGTGGATTACATCACCTCCGCCGGGTTCCTGGGCAACCGCGCCCAACGCGAAGCCACCGGCGCACGCGGCGGTGGTCCGCTGGTGATCGTTACCAATCTTGGTTTCCTCGAACCGGATGAGAGCGGGGAACTGGTCCTCACCGCACTGCACCCCGGCTGCACCGTTGAACAGGTGAAAGATAACACCGGCTGGGCGGTTCGCACTGCGGCTAACATTCGTCTCACCGAACCACCGCTTGAATCAGAGATCAGGCTGCTGCGCGAAGAACTTGACCCGGAAGGGATCTATCTGAAAGGTTCGTAACAGGCAGGAAAATGGCATCTCAACAAAACATTGAAGTCCTTACCACAGTACCCTTCCCTGAAGCGGTGGTCCAGCAGTTGCGTGGTCTATCTCCGCGCATCAGAATTACTTTTAATCCCGCCACCAGGGTGGAAGAAATACCCGCTGATGTCTGGCAGCGCACAGAGGTGCTCTACACCGACATCCTGCTGCCGGACCTCGCGCTGGTGCCCAACCTGAAGTGGGTGCAGTTCCATTACGCCGGTATCGATTTCGTCCAGGGCTCTGACCTGCTTAACCGCAAGGAACTGAAGATCACCTCCATGAGCGGCGCCTCCGCGATCCAGGAGGGAGAATACATCCTCCTGATGCTGCTCGCCCTTGGTCATCACATCAAACCGCTCATGGTCAACCAGGAAAAAGCGGAGTGGCCGGCTGACCGGTGGAACCGTTTCTCGCCGGTTGAACTCAGCGGCTCCACCGTTGGCCTCGTGGGGTATGGCAGCATCGGCCGTGAGGTTGCCCGGCTGCTGCGCGCGTTCAATGTAAAAGTGCTGGCGGCCAAGCGCGATGTGATGCACCCTGAAGACCATGGGTACATGGTGGAAGGACACGGCGATCCGAACGGTGATTGTTTTGATCGTCTCTACCCGATCGAAGCGTTAATTTCCATGCTGAAGGAATGTGATTACGTGGTGATTACTGTTCCGCTTACCCCTCAAACCCGCGGGTTGATCGGGGAAGAAGCATTAAAAGCCATGAAACCCGGCGCTTACCTGGTGCATGTTTCGCGCGGCGGGGTCGTCGATGAAAAAGCACTCCTGCAGGCATTAACAGAAAAGCATCTCGCCGGGGCGGCTGTTGATGTTTTCATCCAGGAACCTCTGCCAGCAGATAACCCGTTATGGAAAGCCCCCAATCTCATCCTCACCCCGCATGTTTCCGGATTCAGCTTGCGTTACAAGGAACGCGCCGGGATCATGTTCGCAGAAAACCTCAAACGTTACCTGCGCGGCGATGCATTGTTGAACGAGTACCAGTCTGAACGTCACTACTAAAGGAAATCCGGGTTAATCAGTTTGATTGCCCGATAAGCAATTATTTATTCAAAGGGCGGTGTATAAAGTATGTCAACAAACGATCCGATCCGGGCAGTGTTGTTTGACCTCGGTTATACGCTGATCAACTTCGAGGGGAATTTCAGCCGGGTAATGCGTGAATCCTACCTGGTGCTTGCAGCGTCTTTACAGGAGGCTGGTTATTCCATTGATGCTGGAGCCTTCGCCGACCGCTTCAATGACATCATCACTGAATATTACCGTTCCCGTGAAGAGGATATGACCGAGCGCCCCATTGAACATTACCTCTCCCGGGTGCTGGCATCCTACGAGATCTACGATCCGCTCAGGAATGTCATTCAGAGCTCACTGGAGAAGATGTACCGGTTTACCGAAGAATACTGGCAGCTGGAGGAAGACACCATATCCACCCTGGATCAGTTAAAAGCGGATGGCTACCGGCTCGGTATGATCACCAACGCTGCCAACCCTGATAACGCCAACCGGCTCATAGACCGCTGCGGGCTCCGCCCATATTTTGAGGTGATCTTAATCTCCGCCGTGGAAAAGATCCGCAAGCCGGATACTCGCATCTATTCCCGCGCGATTTCCCGCTTTGACCTGCCCCCATCCAGCTTTGTGATGGTCGGCGACACTCTCACCGCAGATATTCTTGGTGCGCAGAACGCCGGCATGCGCGCGATCTGGATCAATCGCCGTGCTGACCGTGAAGAAAACCAAAGCGTGGCAGACAGGATCGTGCCGGACGCGGTGATCGAAACCCTGGCGCAGCTCCCGTCAGCACTTGCTTCACTATAATTGATCATCCTGATTAAATCGGCAAAACCACCCTGCGCTGACCGGTTATTCTTCCGTTCTCCGGTGTGACCTGTGTGCTACAATTCAACCAGGAGAACCTGCAATATGGAGAGAACCGTACCGAAAAGCGCAAGCGACGAAATTGACCTTTACCTGCGGACGATCTATTCCCTGCTGCGTTCTTCCACTGAAGTGCAGATCCGTACGCTGGAAGAGGTGCACGCCGGCATGAATTCCCTGCTTCACCCGGATGCACGCAAGACCACGCCCGATACATCCGCCTTTATCTATTCCAGCCTGCGCCTGCCAGCCTGCATCACCGACGTCCGCTCCATTGTGCTCGGGCAGAGCGCACCTGTATTCGCCAGGCACGGGTACAGGGATGTGGAATCCTGGCAGCAGGTCACCGCCCGCGCGCGCCGCCGTACCACTTACTATGATGGCAAAGGCACACTGGCTGTGTATATTGCCAGCCGCTCTGATATTGAGGATGTCATCCCCACACTGACCGCCTTTCAGATCGAGTGGAACAAAATTCATCAGCTCCTCGATAGTTGGAAGCCGCGCTCATGGGATGGGATCGATGATCCTTCCAGCCGCGCTTTTCAGGATCTCTCACGCCAGTTGGAGATCAACGTGGAGGATATGCTGCGCCTGAAAGCCGTATGGGGTGGTGATTTTTCTTCTATCCTGCAAAAAATCGCGGCGCATCGCTGCAATTTCGGGATCCGCCTGCTGGGCGGATCGTTGAGCGAGTACTGGCGGGCAACCCGCATGTGGTGGCAGAATATCGAACACCAGGTTCCGCAGCTGGCTGATCGTCCGGTTTACTTCGTTTCCAGCAACACCCACAGCCTGCCCAACCTGCTCACCGGTTATGCCTTGACCTTAAAAGATGAACTGCTGCACTTCCTGGAAGGCAGTGAAAACAGGGACCTCCTGCTGGAGTGGCAGGACATGCAGGAATGCGGCCAGTGCGCATCGCTCGAAAATTTTCTTTACTATGCGTTGAAAAAAT
>CAYWVP010000190.1:0-3641 GCA_964461605.1 uncultured Anaerolinea sp. | reverse complement strand
AAGTTGAAGGACTGCTGGCCGCCCGCAAGGCTTCAAGCGACCAGGCGTATCAACCACGCAGCCTTGAAAGTGCCGTGGATGCATTACCGGACGCGGAATGGGTGATCATCTCAGTGGCCGGCCGCTACGCCACAGCAGTGACCCGTGAAGCGCTGCGCCTTGGCAAACACGTGCACTTGTTCAGCGACAATGTCTCCCTTGACAACGAAATTGCATTGAAAAAAGAAGCCCGCGAACTCGGTCTGCTGGTAATGGGACCGGACTGCGGTACCGCCATGGTCGACGGCTACGGACTGGCTTTCGCCAACAAGATCCGCAAAGGCCCGATCGGTATCGTGGCCGCGGCTGGAACCGGCTTGCAGCAGGTTTCCACCCGTATTCACCAGCTCGGCAGCGGTATCACTTTCGGTATCGGTACCGGCGGACGTGACCTGAAAGCCGAAGTTGGCGCGATCACATTCCTGATGGCGCTTGATGTGCTGACCCGCGACCCTGACACCAAGGTGATCGTGCTCACCTCCAAACCGCCCTCACCCAAGGTTGCGGAAGAAGTATTGAAGGTCGCCCGCAAAGCTGGAAAACCGGTTGTGGTGAACTTCATCGCCCGCCCCGTTACCACCCTGCGCGATGGGAACCTCTTCTTCGCCACAGGTCTGGATGACGCAGCCAGGCTGGCCGTTGAATTGGCGAACAATCCCCCCAAACTGACCGGCGATGCCGATCTGCCGATCAAAAAATTCACCCCTCAGCAGAAATACCTGCGCGGTCTGTTCTCCGGCGGTACGCTTGCTTATGAAGCGCAGCACATCCTCTATGGTTACGTTCCCCGCGTGCTGGCTAATTCCCCGATCAATAAAGAATTCCAGCTGCCCGATGCCCACGTCAGCCAGGAACATTGTATTGTTGACCTCGGCGAAGACGAATTCACCGTCGGTCGCTTACACCCGATGATGGACAACGAATTGCGCATCCGACGGTTGTATGAAGAAGCCAAAGATCCCGAAGTTGCGGTCATCCTGCTGGATGTGGTGATCGGTTACGGCTCACACCCCGATCCCGCCAGCGAGATCGCCCCGGCGATTGCAAAAGTCATCGCCGAAGCCAAGAAAGACGGACGCCACCTGGAAGTGGTCTGCGTTGCTTGCGGTACAGACGAAGACCCGCAGAACCTGAACAACCAGATCGCCCAGTTGAAAGCCGCTGGAGCCATGGTGGACACCAGCAACGAGGTCATCTGCCGTTATGTTGGCCGTACCCTGCGCGCCCTCGCTGAACGCGATGAACCCAAAGCAAAAGCAATTGGAAAACCGGTTGACCTGGAAGGGTTAAAGAAGCCGTTGGCTGCCATCAATGTCGGCCTGGAATCCTTCTCTGAAAACTTAAAAGACCAGGGTGCCCCGCACGTGCAGGTTGATTGGAAACCCCCTGCCGGTGGCAACGAAAAGTTGATCGACATCCTGCAGAAGATGAAACCACGCAGAAAATAAGCTGAATAACCCAAACTTATAACCTGGAGGAATCACATGGTTGATATTGAAAAAGCAAATGCATACGTAGTCGAACGTTTTATGGAAGCCCGGCCTGTGGCTACCACAATGGCCAAGGCAATTGAAGTAGTGCCCGGCATGCACGAAAACATGTTTCTTCACGCCGGCCCTCCCGTCACCTGGGAAAGGATGTCAGGTCCGATCAAAGGTGCGATGATTGGAGGCTTGCTCTTTGAAGGTAAAGCCAAAAACGCTGCTGAAGCAGAAAAAATGCTCAAAGCAGGTAAAATTGAATTCTCCCCCTGCCACGACCACATGGCCACCGGGCCTATGGCTGGCGTGATCACACCCTCACAGCTTGTTTACGTTGTAGAAAATCAAACCCACAATATCACCTGCTTCGGCAATCTCAATGAAGGTCGTGGCAAAGTTTTACGCATGGGCGCCTACAGTGATGATGTCATCGCCAAGTTGCGCTGGATGGAAAGCGTGCTTGGTCCCACCATTAAAGCCGCTTTGGAAGCTGCCGGAGGAGTTGACATCCGCGCAATTCTCTCAAAGGCATTGCACATGGGCGACGATGGTCACAACCGCCTCGATGCCGCGTCAGTTCTTTGGACCACCCTGCTGGCTCCGTATATTGCCAAAACCGCCAAAGACACCGCTACCGCTTTTGAGGTGATCAAATTCCTGGGTGAGAACGCCCTCAGCATCCTCAACCCGGTAATGGCAGGCTGCAAAACCATGACAGCCGCCGGTCACAATGTGGAAGGCAGCACAATTGTTACCGTTATGGCACGCAACGGCACCGATTGGGGTATCCGCGTGAGCGGACTGGGCGACCAGTGGTTCATTGCGCCCGCCCCGATGGTCAAATCGCTCTACTTCCCCGGCTTCTCCGAAAAAGACGCCTGCCCGGATATTGGCGATAGCGTGATCACCGAAACAGCCGGTATCGGCGGATTCGCCATGGCAACCGCCCCCGCTCTCGTTACCTTCATCGGCGGCGAGCCCAAGGATGCCATCAACACCACGCTGGATATGTACGAGATCACTGAGGGTGAGCACAAGCAGTTCACCATCCCGTTCCTTGATTTCCGCGGCACCCCGACCGGCGTTGACATCCGTAAGGTGGTCGAAAAACAGATCGCCCCGCGCGTGAACACCGGTGTAGCCCACAAGGATCCGGGTGTCGGACAGGTTGGCGCTGGTGTGGTTTCTGCTCCGATGAAGTGCTTCGAAGACGCCGTTTACGCCTTCGCTGATAAGTACGGTTACAACTAAATTTATTTACCTCTGAAAGGGAGAAACTATGAATAGAGAAGATTTTATCAAAATGCTTAGTGAAGCTCCGCTGTACGACCTGACCCAGGACTGCAGCATCTTCACCCCCCCGCATCCGCATGAGAAATCACTGGAAGTGCATTTCTTCAAACGTGTTACCGGTGCTTACGGCGGCGGACAGGGTGCCAACGGACAGATCCTGAACTGGAGCAACACCGTCGGTACCCACCTGGTTGGTGAACGCGCCTTCCATTCCGGCGGCCGCGCCATCGCTGACATCCCCCTGACCGACCTAAGTGGTCCGGGCGTGGTGGCAGATATTTCTGACCTCGTTTCCGATTACAGCATTTACACCCCTGAAATGATCCTCAGCAAGGTCGAGGTCAAGAAGGGTGACATCCTGATCGTCAACACCGGTTACCACAAGTACTCCTGGGATCAGCCTGCGGTGCACAATGTTGGCTCCCAGGGTGGTGTTGAAGGTATGGAATTCGGTTTCCTCGTCCGCCATCCCGGTCCTTCCATGGACTTTTACAAATGGGCGCTGGACATGGAACTCAAGGTCGTCGGTGTGGACTGCGGTTCCGCCGAACACCCCATGAATACCCCCATCCGCCGCTGGCATGAAGATCACTTCAAGCTGGCCGAAGCCAAACTGAAGGCAGAGACCGGCAAGACCTGGGACGAAACCTTCCCGCAGGGCGAGTACTACAAATTGACCCACATCGACATGCCCAAGAAGCACCTCGTGCTGGCTGAAGCCATCGTCGGCGACATCGACAAGCTCAAGAACAAACGCGCCTGGATCAGCATCATGCCGATCCCCTATATGGAAGTCGAAACCGCGTGGAGCCGTGTCTTCGCCTGGAC
>CAYWVP010000189.1:0-3642 GCA_964461605.1 uncultured Anaerolinea sp. | reverse complement strand
ACGCCGGCGCGCCGCTCTGGGGGATGAATTACTACGGAAAAATGCTCACCCCGGACATTCCGGAAGGCTTCAGTCCTTTTCTTAAAAACGCCTTGCTGCGGGTTCCTCCTGGCGAACCTTATCGCGGTCCGGCAGAGTACGCTGAGGGTGATTTTCTTTATCAATGCACCGTAACAGGCGCCCCGGACTGGTTCAAGGGTGAAGAAGTAATCTTCCGCGAGGGAAAACCGGTCTACCGGCTGGATTTTCACGGAGGAGAAGTGATTCAATAAATTGACCAGGAGAATAAAAGGATGATCGTACGGCACGTTCCGTTGTTCCAGGTGGATGCTTTCACTGACAAGATGTTTGCCGGAAATCCGGCAGCCGTGGTGATCATTGATCACAACCCGGATCGTGATTGGATGCTGCGGGTCGCCGGGGAGATGAACCTCTCCGAAACTGCTTTTGTCTACCCGTTGGGTGAGCAATTCGGTCTGCGCTGGTTCACCCCGCGCACCGAAGTGGAGCTGTGCGGGCACGGCACCTTATCAGCTGCGCATATCCTTTGGGAAACACGAACGGTCCCTGTGGATCGGGTGATTACATTTAATACACTTTCCGGTCTGCTCGGTGCGCAGCGCACTGATGAATGGATCACGCTCGATTTTCCGGCCAACGCGGTAATACCCGCCGATCTGCCGGAGGGCGTGATCAACGCAGTTGGTGGAAAACCGGTCTTCCACGGCGTCAGCGGAGAAAAATGGCTGCTGGAATACGCCAGCGAAGCGGAGATTCTTGCGCTTGCGCCTGATTTCATCTCGCTTTCCGCAATCCCCGGGCGTGGATTGATCGTGACCAGCCGCTCCGGTTCGGGAGATGTGGATTTTGTTTCGCGCTATTTTGCCCCGTGGGTCGGGATCAACGAGGATCCGGTCACCGGTTCGGCGCATACGATCCTGGGTCCGTATTGGGGGAGAAAACTGGAGAAAAGTGAAATGACCGCGCGGCAGGTCTCTGCCCGCGGCGGGCTGCTGCGCGTCCGGCTGGCGGACAGGCGGGTATTTATCAGCGGTCAGGCGGTCACCGTCTTCAAAGGCGAGCTGCTCGATCAATCTGTGCCGGCATGAGCGACTTGAACCCGCAAGTGGTTGTGATCGGGAATATTGGAATCGATACCAATGTGTATCTTGCGGGCAACGCCATTGACTTTGCCCGCGAGGCGAATTTTACGGAGAATCTTGACACGGTTGGACAGGCTGGCGGGTACGCCAGCCGCGGTTACGCGCGCCTGGGGGCGCTGACCGCATTCATCGGCTACGTCGGTGCGGATTGGATGGGAGAGCGGATCCGTTGCACCCTGCAGTCTGATGGAATCGACACCAGGGGGTTGTTCATCGATCCCCGGGGCACCAGCCGCAGTGTCAACCTGGTCTATCCGGACGGGAGCCGCAAGAATTTTTACGATGGCAAAGGGCACATGGAACTGCACCCGCCAATTGACGAATGCCTCGCAATAATGCAGGAGGCCAGGCTGGTGCATTTCAACATTCCCAACTGGGCGCGCCAGCTGCTGGCACCCGCGCGGCAATTGGGAATGACGATCGCCTGTGACATCCAGGATGTCGTGGATCCGGCGGACCCTTACCGGCTGGATTTCGTCCGACAGGTTGATTATCTTTTCTTTTCCGCGGTCAACCATTCCGATCCCACCCCCGTTATTCGGGCATACCTGACGATCAACCCGCACCTGGTTGTATTGGCCACGCGGGGAGCACAGGGTTGCACGCTTGGTACAAGTGATGGCATCCGTTCTTACCCCCCGGTGCAACTTGAGTTGCCCGTGGTGGATACCAACGGGGCAGGTGATGCATTCGCGGTAGGGTTCCTGGACAGCTGTGTGTTGAAGGGGGTTGATCTGGATGAGGCAGTGTTCCGCGGGCAGGTCTGCGCCCGCCACAAATGCGCGCAGCAGTCCACTTCGGGCACGATGATCACCCGGGACCTGCTTGAATACTATACGGGTGTGGCCAGGAATCCACAATAAAGAGGTGAATATGAATACTGTAATTAGCCTACTGCAATCCTCACCTGAGCCTTCGATACGCTACCTGTATCGACGGGATGTGCAGGGGGAAGATCCCTTCTCACATGAAATGCATGCACTGCAGGAGGAAATTCGCGTTTCGGAGCGCGTGAGAAAGATGCTGGCGAACCGGCAAAAAGACGGCAGGTTCCCGTGGCACGCCTACAATAAGTGGAGTGGTGCGTTCTGGACGTTGCTGCTCCTGACAGAGTTGGGTTACCCTCCAGGTGATGCTGGGTTGTCTCCGCTGCGCGACCAGGTGCTGGAGTGGTTGCTCAGTCCGGAGCATCTCAAAAAAGTACCGCTGATCGACGGACGCTGGCGGCGTTGCGCGCTGCAGGAAGCCTCCATAGTGTTGGCGATGTTGAAACTGGGCATCGTTGATGACCGCATCACACAACTGGTGGAGAACCTGCTGAAATGGCAATGGCCGGATGGGGGCTGGAACTGCGACAAAATTCCAGGCGCTACCCATTCATCATTCCATGAGACCTGGATACCGCTGCTGGCGATGAAGGTATACGCTGAAGCATCCGGTTCACCCCGTGCCTACGCGGCGGTGGAAAGAGCCGCCGAGGTCTTCCTCTCGCATCAGCTGTTCATACGGAAAACGGACGGCACCGTGATGGATGGGCAGTTCACCAGGCTGGCATACCCCGCCTACTGGCATTACGATATCCTCGCCGGACTCAGGGTGATGGTAGCGGTCGACAAAATCACCGATCCGCGCTGTGCTGCCGCGCTGGACCTGCTGGAATCCAAACGGCTGCCGGACGGCGGTTTTGCTGCCGAAGTGAAGTATTACAAGGTCGTCGATGTCGTGCCGAAAGGCAGCGGATTTTCCCTGGTTGATTGGGGCGGTACGAGCAAGCTGAAAATGAATGATTTTGTCACTGTGCATGCACTGGCTGTGTTGAAGAAAGCCGGCCGCCGGACCGATTGATCCAAGGAGTACAGTTCTCATGGTCCTTCCTGCACGCTTGAAGTACATCAATAAAGCTTTTACGAACAGGATCATGGGTCTCATCGCGGGCAAACCGCGCAGTCCGATTGCCCTCATCAGGCACCGCGGAAGGATTAGCGGTAAGTGGTATACAACCCCGATCATCACCGCACCTGCGCAGGATGGTTTTATCTTCGCGCTGACGTATGGACCTGAGGTGGACTGGTACAGAAATATTCTGGCAGACCGCAAAGCCGTGCTGGTATGGCGAGGTAATTCTTATTCACTTGGTAGCCCACTCCCGCTGCCAGCGGAAATTGGCCGGCAGAGCTTTGGATGGTTTTCAAGAAGTATGCTTGGATGGCTCAAAATCCGGGATTTTTTCAGGATGGATGGTTGATTGCAATTATTTTTCATTAAATAGAACAATTGCTCCTTGACGTGCAGGGGGTGATTTGATATATTTGCCCTGTTCGCCGCGTGGCGAATTTTTAAAACCTTGTATTCATTACAGGGCTTTGGTATAATCTAGCACGCTCGATTGCTTTTTAACAATTGATGTGCCGACATAGCTCAATTGGCTGAGCAGCCGCCTTGTAAGCGGCAGGTTATGGGTTCGATTCCCATTGTCGGC
>CAYWVP010000188.1:0-3646 GCA_964461605.1 uncultured Anaerolinea sp. | reverse complement strand
GTGAAAGCGCTAGAATTTCGTGAGCAATTGCGAAAGAGCATCAGTACGGGATAAAACATCACCCTCCTCAATTTAGAGGGGGGTGATTTTCAAATGGTTTAGTCACTTCGCCTTCGTCCCGAAAGTAGCAACGCATAATATAAGACGGTCGATATGGATTGAGCTGCACTGGCCACATAAGTTAACGCTGCAGAATCCAATACCTTGTTGATTCCTTCTGCGTCAGAAGAATAGATGATACCTGAATCTGTGAGCCAGGCTTTTGCCCGTTTGGTCGCATTAAATTCAACCGGGAGTGTGACCAAAGAAAACAGTGCTGTCGCAGAGAACAGAAGCAAGCCAATCACGGCGATATCGGTGCCGGATTGAGTATTCAGCATGAGGCCGACGAAAAAAACTATTGGCCCCAGCCAGCTTCCGATCTGGACTGTCGGGACTAGCAATGAGCGCAAAACCAGGGGACCATATTTTTCCTTGTCCTGCAATGCGTGACCTACCTCGTGTGCTGCGACGCCAGCGGCAGCAACACTGGGGCTGTTGTACACGCCTTGACTCAATCTGAGGACGTTCTTCGCCGGATCGTAATGGTCTGATAAGTTGCCGGGAACCTGTTCGATGCGGACCGAAGAAAGACCATTTTGATCAAGCATGCGCCTGGCCACTTCCGCTCCGGAGAGTCCGGTAGTCGTCCTGACCTTTGAGTATTTTGAGTATGAGGACCGGATCTTGGCTTGTGCCCAAAGACCGAGGATTAAAGCCGGAAGGCTAATGATTATATAGAGTAGGTATCCACCACCAAACATTAGAGCACTCCTTATTCGTGTTTAAAGTAATTTTAACGCAAATGATCGGATCGCGAAGAGTAAAACCCCCGTTCTAATACAACTCATATGTCCCTGGAGAGATTCGAACTCTCACCTACGGCTTCGGAGGCCGGTACGCTATCCATTGCGCTACAGGGACCCGGCTAGTATTTTACCATGTAAGCAAAGACGGTTTATAAGAATTCCGGAAGGTTGAAAATACCCAGCGCGTCTCTTTCGAAGGTTGCAACTCCTACAATTGCCGTTTTATTCAACTGTCCATAGATATGAGGATATTTTTCTTCGCCTCCTTCCAGGTTCTCAAATCTAATTACCGTTGATACCCGTTCAGCATCAATCTTCAAGAGGAGTAAATTTTCAGCATCTGCATAATACTTTTCAGCTACTGTGAGTACCTGGTCGCCGGTTGAACAATGAATAAAACCATCCGCTTGATAGTTTGAAGGTAAATAGAAGGTCTCAGACATGTGTTTTAGCCATTGAGATTGATCAGTGATGTGATAAAGGATCATTACTTACCATCCGGATCAGGTAGATCAATGAGGATTTCAACAAAGCCGGCATAATCACCATTTATGTACCACGGAGTCTCGTGGACGAAACGTTTGCGGTCGTTGTGTGATTCTATGTAAGTATTCGATAGTTGGTGTTTGAGCATGTGTATTAGTTTTGACTTTGATGGTTCGGGGTGACAATCGATAAGATTTTTCCCCAAAAGGTCGGTACCACCATCATCTTTGAATAATTCGATCGATTTGTCGTTCATCGCGATAATGATCCCGTCTTTATCACAAATGGTCACGGGAAAATTCACTTCATTGCTCCATATTTCCAACGCGTTTTTCATTTCTTCTCCTCGTTGATTAGAATTTGATTTATTTCATGTTTCAAAGCAACCGGATCATCTATTGAAAATAAATAACGTCGCAACTCCGCTGTCGGCAGCATGCCGGTTAAGTAACGAGCCATATGTTTACGGAAAAGGACGGTACCAATACGGGGCAAGTATAGATCGAGCATCAAGTCGAGATGGCGGGAAATAACGTGAAATAGCTCATTTCCGGGCAGGTCACTTTTATCTGTACCCGCAAAAACCCACGGATTGCCTAATGCAGCGCGGCCGATCATCACCGCGTCACAGGCGGTGTGCTCGATCATTTTTAATGCGTCTGGTACTGAACGCGCATCACCATTGCCAATGACAGGGATCGATACAGCAGATTTGATCTCAGCAATCGCATCCCAGTCCGCCAACCCGGAGTATTGCTGGTTGCGGGTTCGGGCATGAACCGTTATCGCGCTGATCCCGCAATCCTGCAGGATCTTCACGATCTCAAGATAATTGCGGGATTTCTCGTCCCATCCCAAGCGGATTTTCGCGGTTACCGGTATATGCAATGATGAAACCAGATCACTGGCAATTCGCTTTACCTTATCCGGACGTTTCAGCAAGCCGGCACCTGCGCCGCGGTTGCTGACGTTGCGGGCTGAGCATCCCATATTGATATCGATAAGATCAGGATCAAGACGGGCGAGTGAAAGGGCTGAGTTGAGAAGGCGCTGAGGGTCATCATCAAACAGCTGATAACAAAATGGCCGTTCAATTGATGAAAAATTCGTTTTGTACTTTAGATAAGGATGTCCGAATGTGACATCGATTCCGTTGATGAATTCGGATGTGCACAAAGCGGACCCTTTTTCCTTACAGATGATCCTGAAAGGAGAGTCGGTAAAACCGTCCATCGGCGCAAGGAGCAGTCGCCCGGGAATAACCACATCTCGGATATTAAATGGATTGGAGAGATATTCAGCGCTGATCATCAATGCCAGTAATTATACGGTAAACGAGGAGCAGATTGTAAATATCGAAATTGCGTATAGGCAATCTAGCACAAGAAAAACACAAAGACATGAAACAGTAGAGGCGAAAAACGCTTGACAAAGAACAAATGTTCTATATAATATAAGATATGGAACCGAGACGATCTTTTGTTGATGGGGCGATCAGCCCCGGGTTAACGCTCTCAAATGGGATGCTGGTGGTTTTCAGTGAGCACGGCGGGGCATCACTGATGCTCGATCTGACAGCCCGGCTTTCTTTACGTGGACCGCTGTACCTGTTGGATTGCGGGAACCGCAGTAATATGTACCGCGTAGCCCGTACTTTGCGCGCTTTGACGGATGATCCGGTGGCGGTGATGCGAAATATTCGCCTTTCGCGTGCTTTTACCTGCTACCAGGTTGTTGCGCTGCTGGAAATAGCGGCTTCCCGTCCTGCCGCTCCGGTGTTGGTGCTTGATCTGCTGGCTACGTTCATGGACGAAAGCGTGCAGGTCCAGGAGAGTAACATGCTTTTCAATTGTGCGCTTCAACTTCTTTCAGTGCTGGGGCAGTCTACTCCCGTAGTGATCAGTGCCAAACCGCTTTTGTCAATTTCAGCGCCGCGCAGCGGGCTGTTGGAACAGTTGAAGGAAGCGGCCACTGTGATCTGGGAAGAGAATGTGCTTCCTTCACCGCGTTTGGCGGCAGGTGTTCAACTACCGCTGCTCCCGGATTACTAAGGAGGTGTTATGGGCAGGACGATTCTTTCTGCCACGCAGACCTGGGTTGAAGAAGAGAAAGCCCTGCGGCGCTTTGTGCGGGCGTTGCGCAAGGGAGACCAGGACCTGATCCAGGAGCTGCTGGCACTTTCACGGCGGCATATTGCCGAGGCTTCTTATGCAAGCAATCTTTATCCGATGGATATTTACCTGGTGGCGATGCTACTGGAAACCTTCCGTAAGGTTAAGCAATTGGAGCACCAGCTGGAAGCGCTCGGGGTG
>CAYWVP010000187.1:1270-3672 GCA_964461605.1 uncultured Anaerolinea sp. | reverse complement strand
TCGAGCAGTTCGAGCAGGGCGAGCAGCACACTGCGGGCGCGGTCCTTGCGATAGCGTTTATCCTGGCGCAGGATGTCCAGCAGACCGTCGATGCTGGCCAGCGTGTTTCCGCGCGTGGCGAGCCGGATGGAATTGGCAAAAGCCGCGTCCAGGTCGGTATCAGCCGGCAGGCGGTCATTCCTGAAATCCTCCATCGCTTTCATCAGCGGGATCAAGCGCTCCGCTTCGTTGTACTCCTGGCGGGCGGGAAAACTGCGGAAGATGGCATGGGCGTCGGCTGAATTGCCCTGCAACAGGAATATCTTCATCAAACCCAGCATGCTGGCTGGATGCCTTTCATCCAGGTCAAGCGCCTGCAGGAAAGCCTCACGGGCGCCTTCCTGATCCCCGGCGGCGAGAAGGCTGTTGCCCTTCTGCGACAGCAGGTCAGACGGGCTGGGGGGGAGGATATTGTTGATAAACTCGATGATCTTCGGTTCGGGGATAAGCCCGGCAAAGTCGGATACTTTCCTGCCCTGGCTGAATGCCATGACAGTCGGGATGGAACGCACGCTGAAACGTAATGCCAGGTTCGGATTGGCATCGACATCCACCTTGCCGAGCCTGAAGCGTCCTTCAGCTTCTTCTGCCAGTTTCTCCAGAAAGGGAGTTAACATCTTGCACGGTTTGCACCACTCCGCCCAGAAATCAACGACGACGGGCGTATTCTGTGAATACGCAATGACATCGTACTCGAAACTAGATTCTGTGACCGTGATGATGTGATCAGATGCCATTCAATCTCCAAATACTGTGCTGTAAGCGGTACTATTCCCCATCGCCCTCTCCATCGGGCGCAGCGGCGGGATACTCGATCCTCAGAATCTCGCCGTGAATATCCAGGATCACACGAAATCCCATCATGCCCAGGTAAACCCGGGTTTCTTCGGGGATGCCAGTGTTCAGGATCAGTTCGTATTGTTTATCAAGGTTCTTCAATTGTGTTTCTACGATGGCGCGGGTGAACAGGTCTTCCTGCCCCAGCATCTTTGTAGCCTGGTCAGCAATCAGTTTCTCGTTGCCCTCAATCTGTTTGCCGAATGCCTTGAGTATTTCCAGGTCGATCGGTCGTGAAGGGACGTGACGCATGAAACCGTCGTCATTGATGACGTAACATGGTTCGTCACCGACGACCGCGGTGTCCACCAGCTGGTCGTATTCGTCACTAATCAGGCCTTTAAATAGCGGTTCCACGGTTAATTACCCTTTCCCCCTTATTATAAAGCATAGCGACCGGGTATGTTTGGCGATGCTACAAGCAACGATCAGAGAGCGATCTCCACCTTAGTCCCGCCGCGTTTATCCACCAGCTGCTCAGTGTAGGGTACCTGCGGGGTTGTCCAGCGGTAGATCCATTTGGCATTTTCGGAGAGCAGGTTGATGCAGCCATGGCTGCGCGGACGGCCGAAATCATTGTGCCAGTAGGTGCCGTGGAAAGCCACGCCTTCTTCGGTGAAGTAGCAGATCCAGGGAACACCCGGTAGATCGTAACTGTAGGCGGAGGCCAGGCGGCTGTTGACCATGTGACGCGAGGGGCGCTTGTAATTGGTGTTGAACGAGCCTGTAGGCGTGAGGTAACCACGATAATAAGCTGTTCCACCAGAGCAGCGCATCATCTGCACCGGGGTATCGCCTTCATACGCGACAACAACCTGATCGCGCAGGCGTACTTCGAGTTTCTTATCCTGCGCGGGGATGTCGGGTGAGAGCATTTTTACTTCTTCCGGCGGGATCAATCGCAAATGCGCGGGGTTGACGTAATACTTGTACTGGTAAAAATCTTCCAGGATCTCGTACCATTGTGCCCCTTCATCATCCTCGACAATGGCAGTGATCCAATGGGTGGAGGTGTAATACAGGCGGTAAGCGACGTGTTCCTTCCGGTTGGGATCCCACAAGGCGTCGGTAAACGGAACAGTCACCTCAGCCAGGATTCCTTTTTTGGGAATGGAGTTGACCGGATCGTTGGTCTCAATTTTGACCGGTTGAACACTGCCCGAATGGACGAATCCTTCATTTTCGAGCTGATACCAGACGCGATTGTGGCTGGGCTCGCCGGTACCGATCTCGATTCTGGAGATTGGCAGCACCAGGTCTTTCCATAATGTGCGGATAAGTTTGCCATCCAGCGAGGGGGTGTTGAACATATCCACTTTGTTGGTGGTGATACGGCCAAGCATGGTAGTGGTGTCATCCGCATGAATTTTTTGCGCATAGGCAAATGACTTGGAACTGGTAGCTAGCAAAGCCAGCAGGGCGGCGCTGCTAAGCCTTAAAAATTCGCGCCTGGAAATGCTGCGGATATCGAGTGAGTCTGCCATGGTTCAATCGTGCACGTTAACGATCGTGCCAACGGAGGACCA
>CAYWVP010000187.1:0-1170 GCA_964461605.1 uncultured Anaerolinea sp. | reverse complement strand
TGCTCATCTGTATCGATCACTGCCACCGGTTCAGCGGGAACCTCCGTGGGAGGATCCGTTGGCCAGGGAGTGTCGGTGGGGACTGGCGTGAAAGTTGCCGTGGCAGTCGGAGTGTTGGTTGGCGTGGGGGTGGGGGTTGACGTAGGCGTGGGCGTAAAAGTCGCGGTGGCTGTGGGGGTGAGGCTGGGTTTGCTCAGCATGTTACCGGGTATGGGGGCAGCGGAACTGCGCGCCAGCGCCATCCAGGCGGGTAAGGCCAACCACACAACAAGCGCAATTAGCAGGAGCAGGATCAATACCGCAAGGACGTAAATCCATTTTTTTCCCGATGCTTTTTTCTGCTTGGCGGGTTTGCCCCGCGCGCGTTCACCTGTGGCGGCTGCAGGTGCAATCGGTTTCCGCAACTGGTCGATCGCAGCCGGCTCTGCAACTGGGCGGGAAGGGGTGACCCCGGCTGTGGGGCTGATAACAGCAGCGGTCCGTGGTATTCGTTGGATCGGTTGTGTATCACTGACCGCGGGACTTTGCGGCGGAGATTCTTTAATGGGAGTTTGAGCGAGGCGATTGAGTGCCCAACTCATGCCACGTGCTGCGCGTTCACTTTGCGGGTTAATCTCAAGGGCGTGTTGCAGGTAGGCAATGCTCTCAGGCGGTTTCGATACTGCCGCCAGGAGCAACCAGGGTTCCTCCCGGTCCGGGGCGATATTTGACGCGGTGAGTGCCCATTGACCGGCTTCGAAAAGTTCACGCCTTTTCAAAGCCTCCTGGGCGTTTAGGATCGCCTGCCTGTAACGTGCGAGATCCTGTGGGTTCATGGGATGGGCGTGGTGACCGTTACATTTTCATTGCGAATAAAGCAGATGAGACCATTTACGATTCCCTGTGCAACCAGGTCGGGATTCTCGGTCAATATCTGCCGGTCAAGGTTGAGAAAACCTGTTTCGATGATCGCCGCTGTGGTTTCGGTATGGATCTCGTCGAATGCATGGTAACTGGTCATGTCGATGCTTGCCGAGTTGGGCATGTATACCAGACCCGTAGTCGCCTGGTAGCGGTCAGCCATACATTTAACCAGCCGATCGGCTTTTTCAGGGTAGAGGCTGTGTATGGCCGCAGCGACCTTGAAGCCGGTGGCTTCATTGCTGATGAAATCACAGGTATCCGCGTGAA
>CAYWVP010000186.1:0-3690 GCA_964461605.1 uncultured Anaerolinea sp. | reverse complement strand
ATCGTCGTTTTCGTCATCGTCAATGTGGTCACCCTTTCCTCCCTCATTCCCTGGCAATCGTGGCAGATCTGGCAGGATCCCGAGCCCGCGCAGGTGGTCAATGTATCCTATGAAGACTATAAGATCACCATGGATACACCGGTAGAGATCAAAGCTGGCGAATTTGTGGAGTTCAGCGCATCCTCAGCGGATGTGACCTACGGCTTCGGCGTGTTCCGCGAGGACAACAGCATGGTCTTCCAAATGCAGGTGCTGCCGGGCAAGGTCAACCGGATCACCTGGAAGTTTGATGAGACCGGTACCTTCGACGTCCGCTCCACCGAATACTCCGGACCGAAACATTCTGAAATGGTCGTCCGCGACGCCATCGTTGTGAAATAAGAGGAGGATGAGATGACAAAACTTGGATCGATGGAAAAATGGACCCTGCGCTTCGCGGTGGTCGCCCTCCTCTTCCTGGCACTTTCCGGGTTCGAGGGACTGCTCATGCGGTCACAGCAGTACGATATCGACTCGCTGCACGGGATGGAGGCCTTTCTTAACACCATTCGTCCCGGCGAGGTGGAACCGACTACCGCCGAGTTGTATTACGCCATGCTCACCGCGCATCCAATCGTGGGAATTTACGGCTTTGTCTACATGGCTGTATTTGGCGCGTTTTACTTCCTGGTGCCTTACCTCATCAACAAACCCGTGAAGCACCCCAAGCTGGTGATCGTCAACTTCTGGCTGCAGATCATCGGTGTGATGATCTGCTGGGCATCCGGGTTCTTCGGGTTGTTCAACGCCATGTACACGCTTTACTGGCCGCTGCCGGTGGCGTTTGACCGGGTGCCGATCCTCGGCAGTATCTTCTTCATGCTCGGGGCGGCGGCCATCATGGTAAACATCCTGCTCTTCTCATATAACATCTTCAAGACCGTGCTGAGCAAGAACGGAGATGGTTCCTATACTGTCGGTCAATTCCTGCGCGCCGCCTTTGGCATCCCGCGCCTGATGAAATTGTTCGGCAAGGAGGACAAGACCGCGGTCAACCTCGATTACAACGGACTGCCGCCATTCATCGTGGCGGTGGCGCGCGGCTCGATCGACACGGTCATCAACGCGATCGTCCTGCTCACCGCGGGGGTGCTCATCCTGGTCTACGGTCTCTTCGCGCTGTTCGGTAATCCGCTCAACCCGCTGGCAGTGGATGCGCTGATCTACAAGAACATCTATTGGTGGGGGCTGGACATGGTGGCGGACGGAAACGCGCTCATCTACACCGCGGGTGTGTGGTACCTGCTGGTACCCCTGCTCACCGGCCGCAAGTTGTTCGGCGCGGGCGTGGTCAAGACGGTCATCATGGTCGACCTGTTAGTTTCCATGGGTGTTTGGAGCCACCACCTTTTGGGTGACACATCGCAGCCTATGTGGATGAAGATCCTTTCTGGGCAACTGATCACCTGGGGCGAATACTTTACCATGGGGTTGACCATCTTCGTTTCCCTCATGACAATCTGGAAAGCGCGACCAGTGAAGATGACGCCGCCAATGAAGTTCGTCCTGGCTTCCATGTTCGGCTTTGTCATGGGCGGCATCGCAGGGCTGATCCAGGCAAATGTGGGACTCAACATGATCTTCCACAACACGCAGTGGGTGGTTGCCCTGCACGCGCACACCTTCCTGCTGACCGGCGTGGGGACGATGCTGTTCTCGGTCATCTACACCCTGGTGCCCATGCTCACCGGTCTTGAATTCAAGTACAAGAAGCTCGTGGACTGGCACCTGTGGCTGTGGCTGATCGGTAATGTGTCAATGTCTTACGCCATGGGCATGGCAGGATCAGACGGCATGCTGCGCCGCACGCTTTACGAAGGTGGCGAGTTCACCGTTAATACACTGGTGGCTTTCATCGGCGGCACGATCGCCGGCATTGCGTTCGTGATCTTCCTGGTAAACCTGGTCAGCACCATCGGTGTGAAAACCGTGCTGTCACTGGTCATCCCGGAAGGTAAAGGTAAAAAGCCTGAAACGGCAGAAGCAAAAGCTGAATAACCGTAGATATGATTAGAAGGTCAGACCGCCGGAATAAATCCGGCGGTCTTTTATCGTAATAACAGGTGTTCATTGTAACTATGAACATGATAATTTTAGGCTAAAATAGAACATCAACGCCAGTTCATTATTGGTAAAGGTGGTAAATCGTAATGCTAACTGACAACCGCGCAACCGACACATTCATCGAACCACTCACTGTCGAAAAAATCCGCTCACTTTGGTCGAAAACTTACAATCCATTCGGAAAACCGGACTGGTCCCACATTTTTCCGTATTACCACGAGAATATTATTTTCGAAGATAGTATTCAGCGCATTGATGGTATTGAGGAATTTACCAGAATGTGCGACAGGTTGACCGAGCGCTGTGAACAATTGAACATGGAGATTCAATCCATTGTGATGGAATCAAATGTGGTGTTCTTCCAGTGGAAAATGGAAATGAGTTTCAAGAAGTACCCGGTCACGCCCATTTATGGCTGCACCAAATTGACCATCGGAGACGATAACCGCATCATCCACCAAAGGGATTATTTCGACATGTGGGGAGATATCTTTAATGCGATCCCCTGGTTCCATCGCATGTACCGGAATTTCCTGCATAAAAAATTCGGATAAATGGGAATGAAATTACCTGAAGAGCTGCAATTCATCGAAAACGCACGTTTACCGCAGAAAACCACCCCTGCCCGCATGGATGGCAAGGTTTGTGTCATCACCGGGGCAACCTCCGGTGTGGGCTACCAGGCTGCAAAACGCCTGGCGCAGGGCGGGGCGGAAATCGTGTTGGTGTGCCGGAACACGCAAAAGGCCGCCGCGGTGCGTGAAGAACTGGCGCGGCAATACCCGGTAAACATCGACATCATCCAGGCGGATTTTTCCAGGTTATCTGAGGTGCGCGAGGCTGCTGCGACCATCTGCGAGCGATTCCCAAAACTCGATGTGCTCATCAACAACGCCGGTGTACATTACACCCACCGCAAGCTCACTGAAGAAGGTATCGAAATGGTGTTTGCCGTCAATCACCTGGCGTCATTCCTTTTCACCCGCCTTCTGCTTGAAAAAATGATCGAAAACGCTCCCTCCCGCATCATCCAGGTCAGTTCTCAGGGTCATCGATTTGGCGGTTTGGAAATCAATGACCTCAATTGGGAGCACCGTCGTTACAAAGGATTGAAGAGTTACGGCGCATCGAAAACCGCGCAAATGCTCACGGTCTGGGAATTCGCGGACAGGCTCAAAGGGTGCGGTGTCACGATCAACGCCGTGCACCCCGGAGAAGTGAAAACCAATATCGGCATGAACAACGAGTTAGCCTACCGGTTATATAAGCGGGTATTTATCTGGTGGATGCTGAAAGATGCAGCAATTTCCGGAGAAGCCATCTATTATCACGCCGCAGCATCTGAAATGGCTGAAGTGAGCGGCAGATTTTTTAACCTGACCATCGATGAAAAACCCGCTACGCATGCTTTGGACAGAGAACTCGGTAAAAAGGTTTGGCAGATCAGCGAAGCATTAACTGGATTAACTGAAAAAAAAGACAGCAGTACTTTTTCCTTGCAGCGCACAATTGAACACACGAATACATTGAACCCACAAATGTCGTTTCACAATCATGAGGAGAGCTTATGAAATTTGATGCGATCGT
>CAYWVP010000185.1:0-3728 GCA_964461605.1 uncultured Anaerolinea sp. | reverse complement strand
TAACGTCCTACCCCTCGATGACGAATTTGCCATTCTCGTAAAGCAGCTGGTCATCCACCCAGATCTGCCCGCCGTCGCGCAGGTCACAGATCATGTCCCAGTGGATGGCGGATTGCGCCACGCTGCCGGATTCAGGATAGCCCTTGCCGAGCGCCATGTGGAAGGAGCCGCCGATCTTCTCATCGAAGAGGATCTGCCGTGTAAAGCGCTGAATGCCTTCGTTGGTGCCGATGGCGAACTCACCCACCCCGCGTGCGCCTTCATCTGTATCAATGGTCTTGAGCAGGAATTCCTCGTTCTTGTCAGCGGAGGCCTTCACAACCCGGCCTTTTTTGAACTCAAGCTGCACACCGGTGACCTCGCGACCGTGGTAAATGGTGGGATAGGAGAAGGTGACATGTCCCTCCATGCTGTCCTCCACCGGGCCGGTGAAGATCTCACCATCAGGAATGTTCACGCGGCAGTCGCAATTAATGAAGGTGCGGTCTGCGATGCTGAGACGCAGGTCAGTACCCTTGCCCAGCAAATGTACATTCTTCTTCCCTTTTAACCAGTTGACGATGCGCGCCTGGTGTTCAGAAACGCGCTGCCAGTAACCCACCGGGTCGTCCATATCCGGCATGCAGGCTTTGTAAACAAAGTCGGCGTATTCGTCCAGTGCCATGTCGGCATCCTGGGCGTAGGCATTGGTGGGATAAAGCGTCAACCCCCAGCGCAGCTCGCCCCGGGCGGTGCGGTCCATGTACGTGTTCATCAACGGACCGCGCGACTGCGTGAAGCGGGTGTACACGTCGGAATCGATGCCGTTGAGATTCTTGGTGTTGTCCTCGCAGAGTACGCGGATCAGGCGGTCGTACTGCCCGTAGAAAACCTCGATCGGTTTGTGGATGTAGGTGTACTGCTCCTCGCTGCCGCGCCCGAGCAGAACTTCCGCTTCCCAGGCGAACTCGGTCCACAGGATGGGATGCGCCCCGGCTTCCAGCACCGCTTTGTACAGCTCCTTGATCAACGGTTCGCCGGCCACGCCGCCGCGGATGACCACCCTGTCTCCGGGCTGTACGTTGACCGAGTAGCGGGTGATGAGTTGGGCCAGTTTCTGATCGCGAATGTCCATGGATATCTCTCCTCTATTTTATGTCAGTAAAAACCCATTATAAACCCGATGCGCGGATAAAAAGCATCCCCTCCGGTTGGAGGGGATGTTGATGATCATCTTCTGTCGATCATTGCTTCGCGCCGCAGAACGGGCAGAACTCACCCTCGCTGTGCAGCGGTTTACCGCAAGAGGTACATTCGCGCACTTCTGCAGGAACCACGGGGAGGGCGGGCGGTACAGCCGATGCAACGGCAGGCTTTCGACCACGCACCAGCGCGATAACCCCATACACAGCAAAGCCGATCACTGCCAGCGGAAGCAGCACGCGGGACAACCCGAAAATACCCATCATGGGCATCCTACCCGGGAAGGGCATGTGGTAGCCTGTGCGGAACGGCATCATATGCCGCCCCACGTCCGCTAGGTTGCCGGCATAGCGTGCCATGTAAAAGACAGGCAGCGCAATCAGGAAAACGCCCAACGCGATCGCCAATCCAATTAATATCCACTTGAGTGTTTTGTTCATTCGTCCATCTCCTTTTCAGCAATAAATGTTCCGTGCCAGGTATGCAGCCACACCTGTCCTGAGGTTCCGTTCACAGATAACATCCCGGCTACCTCATTATCAATTTTGTAGTCAAAACTGTAATACCCGTAGAAATCGATCCCGTCCGCCTCCACCACTGCCCCATTAATTTCAGCATCCAAATAAGCCTGGGCAGCGGCCGCAGCATCCTCTATTGTCAATGCATTATCAGTCAGTTCGTCTACGCGCATACGCATGTGCCCATATTTCGTGTTCCACATGCGGGTCGGACCAATCTCAAGTCCCACGCTCGCAGTTTGAGGGTCGATCAGCAACTCCACCGCTCCCCGGTCCGTGTCAGTTTCGAGTACCACGGCGTAGAAATTTTGCGAGAACTCCATCACCTCCACCACGCGCAGATTCTCATCAATCCCGCTCACATATTCCTGTGCCGCCTCAAACGCTTCATCTATGGAGATGCGCTCTCCCTGTTGTGCAGGATCCTGAAAGAACCTTCCCTTTCCCATCATCCCGGGTCCCATCCAACTTCGATCGTCAGGTCGCATGCAATCATTACCTGGCTGGTCGCCCGGGTATTTGCCTGAATCCGATCCCCAGGGAAAGAATCCCTGCTTCCCGGGTATCTCACATTGAAGGGTTGGTTCACCCGGTTGAACCCCATCGAAAACGCCGCTAAAGTCGTTCTGGTTGACGGGGATCACCCTGCTCACTGCATACGCCCCTCCCACCCCGGCGGTGAGTGCGATGGCGGCAATTATTATTATAATTATGGTCTTATTCATCTTATACCTCCATAATTGATTATAGCACCATCACCCGCGTTTTGATCAATCGGCAAACGCATCGCCCGGAGAGCAAGGTGTGGACATGCCGCCATCTTATTTACATAGGATAGCGCCAAGTTGTGAAGATATTATGATTTTTTTGTTCGAGTAGTCCGGGTTCAGCCCAGGCGTGCAAGGATCAGGTCAGCCAGCTGCTCGAGTGTGTCGAAGTGATCAACATTGAGTTCCATATCGTCGAGATGAACACCGAAGGTGTCCTCCGCGAAGATGGCCAGGTCGACCAGGTTAAAAGAATCGACGATGCCGCTGGAGATCAACGGCTCGTCGGCTGCCAGTGTTCTGCCGGGATCGCGCAGGATCTGCGCAGTGATATATGTATTGAGTTTGGTGAGGATCTCTTCCTTCATTTACATCTCCATACGGTTAATATTGGCGCTTACCCGAGCGCCACATCGAGAAAGGTCATTACGGCAAAACCCAACATGGCGCCGAGCGTGGCGATATCCGTACTCGTATCGCGCTGCGACTCGGGGATAAGTTCCTCAATGACGACGTAGATCATCGCCCCGGCGGCAAAGCTCAGCGCGTATGGCAGGATGCTCTGCATGGAGATAACAGCCAGCGCGCCCAACACCCCGGCGATCGGTTCAACAATCCCTGAAGCCTGCCCCAACATGAAAGCCTTTCGGCGGGAAACACCCTCCCCGCGCAACGGCATGGAAACGGCCATGCCCTCGGGGAAGTTCTGCAAACCGATACCGATCGCAAGAGCGATGGCTGAGGTAAGGCTGGCGGAAGGAATGCCCGCGGCGACCGCGCCGAAGGCTACCCCCACGGCCAACCCCTCAGGGAAGTTATGCAGCGTGATGGCTAGCACCAGCAGCACGGAACGCTGCCAGTGCGTTTTGATGCCTTCAGACTGATCGGTGGAGAGCCCGGGGTGCACATGCGGCAGCACTTTATCGACCAGGTAGAGGAAAGCGCCTCCGGCAAGAAAACCCACCACCGCCGGCAGCCATCCGGGCGTGCCGCTGGACTCGGCCATGTCAATGGCAGGTAAAAGGAGGGAGAAGAAGGAGGCGGCGATCATCACACCCGCGGCAAAGCCCAGCATTGTAACAAGCAGCTTCCGCGAGATGGTTTTGTTGACAAAGACAAAAGCTGCGCCAAGCGCGGTGACCGCCCAGGTGAACAGCGTGGCGAAAAGGGCTTGAATTACCGGTGGAAAATTGGAAAGGAAAGCGACCATTGGTTGAATGCCTTTACTATTGATTTTGGGTAATTATAGCGTAAGCAACCA
>CAYWVP010000184.1:0-3806 GCA_964461605.1 uncultured Anaerolinea sp. | reverse complement strand
CGCGCCTTTTCATCAGCGCGCTGTTCATCATTGCATTATTTCTGCAGGTAATACCCCCGCGGCAGGAGGCCAGCGCGGATGTTGCCGGCGGATTCTCTGAATACTACATACCGGGCGCGGCGGATGATATCCAGAGCATTCTCAATGATCTTTCCACCGCATACGAGGATGATGACTATCTGACAAACGTGATCACCATGCCTATCACTGCTCCGGACCTCACTGTCTACTATGATCATTGGGAGAACGGTTATCTGCAGGGTGCCGATGGGGATGAAGTGTATTCCGGATTTGTTCTTGGGGATGTGGTGACTTTCAAATCCACACAGATCCCCAATCCACGCGGCACAGCAGTCGATGCCTGCCCCAACAGCACCAATCCCTCCGGTGCAACCTCGAACTGCTACGATGGCAGGGATCGCATTTTTATCATGGGTGGTGCGGTCTCGGTCTCACAGGTTTACTGGCCGACGGATGTTGGTACGGTCTACGCCAATGCCTGGGAACTATATCCGGTGAAACCGTGGGAGACAGGATACCGCATCCCGGTGGGTGAGGATCTGTACGCCAATAATGCGGCCGAATACGCTGATTTCGATTGCGTCTATGTATTGGTAACTGCCTGGCAAGATGACACAACCGTCATCTTTGATAATACCCGCCTCTCTGAACCAGCGTCAACTGCTTGTGGTTACAATTGGTGGCAGGATGGAACCGTTGTCCTCGATAGAGGACAGACCTACTTCAGGGGCGGGGTTTTCTCCGGGTCTACGATCGAAGCCGATCACCCCACCGAAGTGCAGATGATCGTTGGGCGTGAGGACACGAATTATGACAGCCGTTCACACACACTTGTTCCCACTGGCGAGTGGGATGATGAATACTATAGCCCTGTTTCCAGCTACGGTTCCTACGACTCACCGGTAATAAACAACGCGAGTAATGTAAATTCATTGGAGTTTCGGAAGACATCACTTGAAAGAGCGTTCCGAAACGTTGGTGAGACGATCCATTATAAGTATTCTCTTAGGAATTACTCATATTCCACATCCAGGGTTGGGCCTGTAACGATTAGTGATAATAAGACAACGAACGAAACGTGCCCCGCACTTTCCACTGTTGGTGACGGTGATAATTACCTTGATCCTGGTGAAACCATAGTCTGTTCCTCTTCATACACAATTACCGCGGCAGATGTGACTGCAGGTTCTGTTGCAAACACTGCCAGGGCGAATGTAGGAGGAGTTAATTCGGCTTACTCAACGTTGACCCTTGATCGTTCCTCTTCTACGATTACCACAAGGGTCAACCTCTACATTTTCAACCCGACCAGTACCATCCTGCCTGTCACCTATCAGGATACAACAGGTACAGTGGTTTGTGAAATACCGGCTGGTCAAACGATGAGCAGTCTGGATTGCACAGGTCGTTATGTACCGGTTGGTTCAGGAGCAAAGTTATCTGCTGAAGAGGATTTCTATGTGATCGGCGAGTACGATTCTGGCAGTCCGGATCGCAACTGGGGTTTTAGTGTTATCCCGGCTGCCTCTCTTGGGGATGAGTACTTCGTGCCTTGGGCTCCGGGTGACAATTTCGTCCCACCCAGTAGCAACGGCTCACCACTTTTTGTCACCCCCACAGTTGATGGACAGGTTATCTATGTAGATTTCAGCCCATTCGATGGTGTGGCTGATGAAACTTACACATTGAATGAGTTATTCAATCAGAAGATTGTTGATCCCGATCTTGATAACACCGGCGTGCACTTATGGTCAGACTATCCATTTGCGCTCACCTGGGGAGAGGATGCCCAGTATTCCAGTACCGGCAATCCGTATATCGATGCAGGATACACAATCCCACCCCCCAACGCTCGCTGGATTGAAGTTATCATCGATGTGGATAAATCCGCCAACCCGGAGGTGATCACCCAGTTGCCTGGTCAGGAGGTCGTGTTCACGGTCGATGTCTCCAGCGGTTTGATCCCATTGGATAATATCTTCATAGAAGACTTTCTCCCTCCATACTTTCAATACAAATCTGGTTCCACAACCATCACCTGGCCGGGAGGAACCTACACAACAGATCCATCCATCACGGGTAATCCCGCGATCGGTTATGCGTTGCGCTGGGGTGCCCCGGTGGATAACATCGGGGATCTGGGTATCTTCGAAACCATGACGCTTTCGTTCACAGCGGTCACCGTAACTGGTTTTTCTGCTCCGACCAGCATCAACAATGCCAGTGGAACCGGGTACGTTGGCCCACTTGCCATTACCGCTACGGCGCAAGCCTCGGTGCTCGCCGGGTTGCCGGGTAATATCGTGGTGATCAAGGATGCGCAGCCCGACAGCCCGCAGGACTTCCCCTTCTCGCTGGTCAACCTGAGCAAACCGAATGACCCGACCAACTTCCCACTGGATGATGATCCTGCTTCCTCCCTGCCTGCTTCCGTAAGCTTTGGTCTGCGACCGGGTAGCTATTCGCTAACTGAAGGCGCGGTTACCGGCTGGAACCAGACCAGTGCTACCTGCGTGAGCAGTATCACCGGTAAAGCGCAGACCCCTGGCAATATCTCACTTGCAGCTGGGGAAACGGTCACCTGTACCTTCGTCAACACCGCGCAGGTTGACCTGGCGGTTACCAAGAGTGACGGCGACTACACGATCAGGCCGTATCCCTCAGTGAACACTCCCTACAAGTACACGATATCGGTCGCCTATCCGGGAGTTGGAGCAGTGGCTTATGCGGTGCAGGTGATCGATACACTGGATCCCTTCCTGGATTACATCAGTGATACCGACCTGACCCGTCCATACACCATCAGCATCAATGGTGCCCCGGTTGTTCGGACATGTACCTGGGTGGATGATAACGCGGATGGACTGGGGGGCAACCTGACCTGCGCGCTGGGCGACCTCAACCCCGGTGATACAGCCGTAATTGAATTTTGGGTCAAGGCTGCCAGTGGGGTGCCGGTGTACGGATTGATCGAAACCGGCGAGTGCACCCAATCCGACACGGACCCGGCGGACGTGTGCAACCTGGTGGAAGTTACCACCTCGAGCGCTGATTCGAATCTATCGAACAATACGGATTCCGAACCCAAGGATTTGGGATACCCCACAGCGGTTGAACTGGCCTGGTTTGAGGTGACCAAGAAAGGGAAGGTTGGAATTACCCTGGGTTGGGAGACAGTAAACGAGTCTGAAGTGCTTGGTTTTAACCTCTACCGCGCCGGTTCTTCCAATGCGGAGAAAAGAAAACTGATTGCGGAAAGCATTTTTGCGCAAAAGCCGGGCGAACTGACCGGTGCAGTCTACAGTTACAAAGATGTGAACCTGAAACCGTATAAGGTCTATTATTACTGGCTGGAAACGATCGATCAGAACGGTGAATTTGAGCTAATTGGACCTGTAAAGGGTAAACTGAAAAACTAAGAGCATCAACATCACGGAAATCATCAAAACAACCGCCCCGGAAGATCTTCCGGGGCGGTTGTTTGTGAGATCCAGACCTATATTTCTGTTTAAGTAACCTAACAGATAGGAAAAAGTGGTTAATAACTATAAGAATAATAATTTTCTAATTACTATAGTTTCTGATATTTGTCAACCCTAAACACCTTACAGTTTGTTATAACGACTTGACAATTTTGTAAGGTTTGCTATGATATTAGAAACGTTCTTATTGTTTTTTCTCGTAAAGCAATTTATGGGGATCCGGCTTTGAAATATAAGTCTTTTTTCATCTTATCAGGAGGTTATGGTAATGAAACGCACAAAACGCATTTTTTCCATTTTCAT
>CAYWVP010000183.1:0-3836 GCA_964461605.1 uncultured Anaerolinea sp. | reverse complement strand
CCCTTGTCGAACGGGGTGAAATCGGTGTCAGACGAATACACGATCATATCGTCCACGGACGTATGCAGCACTTCAGCCGCGACCTGCGCCAGTACTGTGTCTGAGCCGGTACCCAGGTCGGTAGCGCCAAGCAACAGGTTGAATGATCCATCGTCATTCATCTTCAATGTCGCAGCTGCCATATCCAGGTTGGCCACACTGCTGCCGTGCATTACCACTGCCACACCAACCCCGCGGCGGAAGCGCCCGGTCTGGTTGCGGTATTTCGCCTGCTTGGCGCGAAAGTCCATGATCTTCTCGCCAATGTCCACGCATTGGTCGAACGCAGCAGTGTCCAGCGCCTGTTTGACACCGGTTCTGCCTTCGCCCAGCTGCTGAGACAGGTACATATCATCGCCTACTTTGATCCAGTTCTTGCGCTTGAAGTCGATCACGTCCAAGCCGAGTTGCTCAGCGATCTCGCTCATCAGCACTTCAATTCCATATTCGCACTGCATGCTGCCGTAACCGCGGAAAGCGCCGGCCACTGCGGTATTGGTGTAGACCACATCACTGATAAAGCGGGAATTGGGCGCATTGTATAGCGTCAATCCTTTGAAGCCTCCCACCATGTTGACCGTCAGTCCATGCGTGGCATACGCGCCGGTGTCACCGATCAGGTACAGGCTGGAAGCGGTAACCCTGTCGCCTTTTACGCCGATCTTGTAGCGAATGGTTGTGGCATGGCGGCTGCGCGAACTGGTAAATTCCTGTTCTCGGGTGTATTCCATGCGCACGGGACGGCGCGTCGCCAGGCTAAGATGCGCGCACAAATCTTCGATCAGCACTTCCTGTTTGTTGCCAAATCCACCGCCGATACGCGGCTTAATGACGCGGATCTTTTTGACCGGCAATCCGATCAACGGGGCGATGATGCGGCGGGTGTGGAAGGGCACCTGGGTGCTGGTGCGCACAACCATGCGATCTTCTTCATCAAAATATGTAATACAAACATGGGGTTCAATATGCACATGCTGCTGCTTCTGGGTGTGATACTCGCCCTCAAAAACCCGGTCAGCTTCCGCAAAGGCTTTCTCCACATCTCCAACCTCGGCTTCAATGCGGTAGACAATATTGTGCTGACGGTCGTGAATCCCTTCCGTGTCTGGCTCATCATGAATGACAGGAGCCCCATCACGCATGGCTTCCTCCATGTCGATCACGGCGGGCAGTACTTCATATTCCACATCGATCAACCCGAGCGCCTGGTTGGCGATCTCCAACGTTTCTGCAGCTACCACCGCCACACGGTCTCCCACGAAGCGGACCTTGTCATCCAGACTCACCTGGTCAAAAGGCAGTGGCTGCGGGTAACTCTGCCCGCCGCTGGCGTACTTCACACGCGGTACATCCTGATGGGTCAGTACAGCCTGTACACCCGGCAAGGCGCGTGCACGGCTTGCATCAATGCTTTTAATGCGCGCATGCGCGTGCGGACTGGTCAACATCGCGGCGTAGAGCATACCTGGTACACGGAAATCATCCGTGAATACCGGTTTGCCCAGCGCAAGCTTGCGCGCATCCACTTTAATCTCAGATTTTCCAACGACCGTGGTCTTTTTCATGCTCCCGGGTGTGTAAACCAGTGGGGGCAGCGGGCTGACGTTGCCATCCGCGCGGAAGAATTCTGCTGGAATATCGATTTTGGAAAGATCATCCGGTAAATCGCGGGCGATGTGGTTGAATGGAGCCAGTTTTTCTCCCCGCAGCACCGCGGCAGCGCGTTGCACAGCGTTGACACCGCGTACATATCCAGTGCAGCGACATAACACCGGGTTGAGCGCTTTGCGAATCTGCTGGTCTGTGGGATCCGGGTTCTTATCCAGCAGGGCTTTGGCGGAAAGGATCAGAGCGGGTGAACAATAACCACATTGTATGGCGCCGGTTTCCATGAACGCCTGCTGGATCACGCCAGGCTCACCATTCTCACTCACGCCTTCAAGTGTGGTGATCGATTTGCCTTCCACATCAAGCGCTTTAACTGAGCAGCTGCGAACAGGTCGTCCGTTGAGAAGTACTGTGCATGAACCGCATTCACCAGTCCCGCAGCCATACTTCACGCTGTAATAGGCAGCGTTGCGTAGCGCGTCTAGCAGGGTCTCTTCTGCGCCAACCTCAAGGGTCTTAGGCTCATTATTGATCGTCAGGTTTACTTTTCTGGTCACCGCGTCCTCCGATTGATATTCAATTGATTTATTATGGATAGTTCTGTGACATGTATTGCTGAATCAGGTAACAATAATTGTACGCTAATTTAATTGTGTTTGCCACTCACTAAGCACCGGGTGGTTGAAGAATTCTGTTCGTGACTCAGTCTCCGCGACTCATCGTCACGACTTGAACTCCCTTTACCTGTGGAAAGCCCGCACCTTGCTGGATGGTGAGACGGGCGGCCTTTTCATCAACCACACGGGACCCGGACAGGTACTTGATGCCCCTGTAAAATAGCTGCGGGACCAATGGCGTGGAGGGTCCCAGGATCATCACGGTTGCATCAGGCCGGCAAAGTGAGAGTAGGTGATCGATGGTGTGATTGATGATGGCGGTGCCAGTAATGGCAACCAAATCCGCCCGGGGGATGAATTCTCGAGCCGCCTCCTCCGGAAAATCATCTCCGTATGGCAGCTTCTCGATCACCCACAGGTTGCGGGATAACTTCTGCATACGGTCCAGAAAAGGAAAATGCCCGACCACCACCAGGTTCTTCCCGGGGCATTCCTCCGCGATGAGCTCAGCCGCGTTCACCTTCGTGAGGCGGTGAGGATCTACATCGATCAGGGAATTCAACGCAGCCATCCCCACGCTGGCCTCCAGCAGGTTATCCGAGTCCAGCCAGCCGGCCAATTCCTGCGCTGACTTTGTGAGCAGGTTGCCTACGTCGCGCATTCGTCCCGAACCGTGCGGACCGCTGTTAACCAGGGTGGAACCCAGTCCACTGTATTTGCTTGTCACCATCGTCCAATGGACTCCGATTAACACGTCCCTCACCGGGACGGGTTGGGCAGGAAGAGATGCCAGGAGCTCAGAGACAATGGTCATAATTCAATCCTTTTTCCGGTCTATTTTGCACCAAATATTCCCGAGAGAACAAACACAAAGATGGAACCCAGGATGATTCCGATGGCGGTGTAGTGCTCGTGACCATACTCACGCGCGGTTGGGATGAGTTCATCCAGGGTGATGAAAACCATCACTCCGCCGGCGAAGGCCAGCGCGGCTGGCACCAGTTCCTGAAAATTGACCAGGAAGGCTCCCGCCAGGATCGCACCTACCGGTTCTGCGAGCCCGGAGAGGAATGCTACCCTGAAGGCATCGCTGCGGCATACTCCACCTTTACACAAAGGCAGGGCTGTCGCGATCCCTTCAGGAATATTGTGCAACATGATGGCAATGGCGATGAACAGGCCAAAATCCGGATTGTGCAGGTAGCCGGCACCTACTGCAATTCCTTCGGGCAGGTTGTGCAAAGTGATCCCCACTGCCAGAAGCAACCCGGTATTCACCAGCTTCCGGTCATAACCCTTTTCATGCCGGCGCATACGGCCAAAACGCCGCGGTCGGCGCTCCTGACAGGGCTCACAATCATCCACGGGGACATTTCCCCTGACCTCACGCTCTCCAAAGCGGATATGCGGAGCAAATGTATCCAGCACAAACATAAAGATGGCACCTGAGGCAAAACCAACCGTTGTCACAAGATAATTGGATAATCTTATCGCCTCATTCACCAATTCCAGAAAGGCCAGGCAGATCATCACCCCCGCCGTGATGCCCATCAACAAACCATAGGAACGCTT
>CAYWVP010000182.1:0-3839 GCA_964461605.1 uncultured Anaerolinea sp. | reverse complement strand
ATCCTTGCCTCCTCCTTACAGCGCATCATGCTGTACGAGCAGGCGTATGGGTTCTCGCGCTTGCGTACTTATACCCACGTGTTTATCTACTGGCTGGCTGCTTTGATCGTAACTGTGGTCGTGTTGGAGCTGCTGCGGCGGAGAGGTCACATTGCTCTTGCGTTGGTGATCACCGCAATCGGTTTTGGCGCCAGCCTGGCCATCCTCAATGTGGACGGTTTCATTGTCACCCGCAACGTGCAAAGGGCCGCGGCAGGGGAAGAACTGGACCTTTATTATCTCAACACGCTTTCGACTGACGCGGTTCCCCGTCTTTTGAATTATTACAATGATCCAAGTTTGCCGCGTGAAGCCGTACATAAACTGGGAGCAGCGCTTGCCTGCCGTGAAAAGACCACCGATGACCCCGGCAAACTACCGTGGCAATCCTTTAACCTCAGCCAGGCGCGGGCTTACCGCCTGTTGCAGGAGAACGCAGACCAATGGAGCCAATACGATCCTTATTTGGTTTATAACGAATGGGTGATCGCAATGGATGGCGAAGAGATCCCCTGCAGTACATACGATTACATGGATTAATCAGATCAACCGGTGAACAATAAGCCTGTGTCTGTTCGAGACACAGGCTTATTTAAAGGATTTAGATCAGGTTCATGCGGCTGCGGACCTGTGTGATGAGCACACCGTCCCAGCCGAATTTTTCCAGGTCGATCAAGCCTTCGTTATCAAACTCGATGCCTTCCTCCTCGAGTTTCTGGCGCTGGATAAAACCGCCCATGCCAAAGCCGTGCGGGCTGATCTTTCCCTTCGCGTTGATGATGCGCTGCCAGGGAACTTCTTCGAAACTCTTCTGCTCGCGGTAGGATGCCAATGACGCCAGCGCGAAACCCACCATCTGGGCGGAACAACGCCCGGCGATGCGGGCAACCTGACCGTAGGTGGCCACCCTGCCGGGCGGTACCTGGCGCACGATGGCGTAGATCAGATCATAAAGGCGGGGTTCTTCATCCACAGGTTCATTATACAGACAGTTTTTTCCATGCGAACAGTCAATTACCCTTCATGGTAGAATCACCCTTATGAAACGATGGCAGTTCTGGTTGGGCGTGATCATTAGCGCGGTATTTCTCTTCTTCGCGTTACGAGGGCTCAACCTGGGAGAATTCTGGCAATCCGTGAAGAGCGCCAATTACTGGTGGATCATCCCGGGTGTGGCAGTCTTCTTTGTGGGGTTGTGGGTGCGCGCCTGGCGCTGGCATTACCTGCTGGGTCCGATCAAGAAGGTGCCAACCAGAGTCATGTTCCCCATCACCTGCATCGGCTACATGGGCAATAACATCTACCCGGCGCGGGCTGGCGAGGTGCTGCGCGCGGTTGTACTCAAAAGGCGTGAAGGTGTGCCCATTTCGGCATCACTGGCGACCGTCATCGTGGAGCGCATCTTTGACGGTGTGGTGATGCTGGCGTTCGTTTTCCTTAACCTTCCGGCGTTGGCCAGGGTGGCTTCCTTTGAATCCGGGTTTGTGGGCAACATCCAGAACCTGGCGCTGATCGGCACTGGTGTATTCGCGGCGGCTCTGATCGTTTTTCTGCTGGCAGCCATGTTCCCCACGGTCACCGCACGCATTGGCGGGTGGTTCATCGATCACCTGCTGCCAGTCAAAGCCCGTGAGAAGACCACCGGGATCATGTTGAAGTTCCTGGATGGCCTGGCTTCGCTCAGATCACCGTTCAATATTCTGATGGTCTTTGTGACCTCGGTGATCATCTGGCTGCTGGAGACGGTCAAGTACTGGTTTGTGATGCACGCGTTTACCTTTACGGTGAGTTTCTTCGCGCTGATGCTGCTGAACGGTATCGCCAACCTGGCGACCACGATTCCCTCGGCGCCCGGTTACATCGGCACCTGGGAGGCAGTGACCAAGGCAGTGCTGGTAGCTTTCAACGTTCCGGGGGCTGAAGCGCTGGGCTACGGCGTGGTGCTGCACGTGGCGTTGTGGCTGCCGGTCACGCTGGTAGGGGCGTATTTCATGACCAGGGAAGGCATCAAGTGGAACGACTCCATGCGCAGTGAAGCGGTAGCGGGAGATCCTAACAAGGAGAACAAGGCATGAAGGTAGCAGTCATTGGGGCAGGATTTGGTGGATTGGCAGCGGCGCTTGACCTGGTAAATGCCGGCAACAACGTGACAGTTTTTGAAGCGGACGCCGGACCCGGCGGGTTGGCGGCGGGTTTCAAGGAACCCGGTTGGGACTGGTACGTGGAGAAGTTCTATCATCACTGGTTCACCTCGGATAAGCACATGTTCCAGCTGTTCCAGGAGCTGGGTTTGCAGGAGAAGGTGCTGATCCTTAATCCCAAGACGGTCATGTATCACAAAGGCAGGTTCTATCCTTTTGATTCGATCCCAAGCGCCCTGCTGTATCCCGGATTGGGCTATGGCATCAACAAGATCCGCTTCGGGCTGGTGGGGGTTTACCTGCGCCTGACGAAAAACTGGAAGCCGATGGAAAAAACCACCGTGGCAGAGTGGATGAGCAAATATGCCGGTGAAAAGGTTTACCGTGAAATGTGGGAACCCATGGTGATCGGCAAGTTCAGTGAGAAACATGCCGGCAAGGTGAACATGGCGTGGATGTGGGCGCGGTTGCATGCCCGCACCACAAAACTGGTCACCTACCAGGGAGGATTCCAGGCTTTTGTGGATGACCTGGCTGCCGTACTTGTTGAGAAGGGTGTGCAATTCCGTTACGACACGCGGGTCACGCGGCTTGAAAAAGGTACTGACGGTGAGATTTCAGTGCGTACCGGGGCTGATGTAGAAGAATTTGACAAAGTGCTGGTTACCATTTCTCCGGCGCAGTTAGCCCGAATGGCTCCGCAGCTGCCCGAGGAATACCTGAAAGGACTGCTGGAACTCAAGAGCATGGGGGCGGTCGTGATGGTGATCGCGTTGAAGCAGCAGCTATCGAAAGAGGGATATTACTGGTACAACCTGCCCAAATCAGCGGGATTTCCGTTCCTGGCACTGGTCGAGCATACCAACTTCATGCCGGCAGAGCGCTTTGGCGGTAACCACCTGATCTATTGCGGCGATTACCTCGAACCGGGGCACGAATACTTCCAGCTTTCAAAAGAGGAACTGTTGGGAAAGTTTTTACCGAGTTTCAAACGCATCAATCCGGATTTTTCACCGGATTGGATCACCAACAGCTGGGTGTCACGAACAAATTACGCGCAACCGGTGCCGCTGCTCAACCATTCAAAAAATATCCCGTCCATAAAAACGCCTTTGGAAGGGTTATATTTCGCCAGTATGTCGCAGGTCTATCCCTGGGACAGGGGAACGAATTTCGCGGTGGAGATTGCCCGGCGTGCAGCAGCAATGATGTTGGAATAAGAGAGCCATGTGTTTTTGGCACGTCCAACAGCATTGAAGATTTCACTTCAAGTGTTAAAAAAATCAAAAGCCAGATTTTGTATTTCTCAGGTGTGAAAAAATTCATAAGGCATGCCTTGAAATTTTATAATATACCGCCACATAAAGAGCAGCATGACCATCTACACGAAAAACCCCTATATGTGGGGGTGCGTTTGTGACTGACAATGCACTAGTTGGGATGAAAATAATCGGTAATAAACAAGACGGTCCGGCTGATCCCCCGCTTTTCTTAAGATTACTATTCTTAAAGATTGTAAAACTTTTAGGTTAGCGTAGGGTATTCGACTTGTTTGCCCTGCTCCTTTCTGTTAGAATGCTTGTACGCGTTCGGACGAAGCTAATCGCAGCTTCGGGCAAGCCTAAGAAATATCCCAGGTGAATTATTTTTGTTCTCCCC
>CAYWVP010000181.1:0-3845 GCA_964461605.1 uncultured Anaerolinea sp. | reverse complement strand
ATGACTTCTCAAAACCCCTGGTCGACATCGTCACCAAGATCCAGGCTGGCGAAACTGGTGGTTACTACCCTCTGGGATTCGATACTGGTGTAAAACTTCAGCTCCCGCTCCAGAACGTGACCCCGGAAGTCGCCGCCCAGGTTGATGAGATCATCCAGAAAGTCACCGATGGGACCATCGTCGTCGTCAAAGACTCCACAGAGATCAAGACTGAGTAATCTCATTTTCCACAAATGAATTTGACTTCCGAGGTTGACAAGAGACGGTTTTCTTGCTCATACCTCGGAAGTCTTAAATCCAGCGAAGAGGATGGTTAAATGGAACAAGAAAACATTCTTCTCATGCAGCAGGTCAACAAAACCTTCGACCGGGTTGTGGCCTTAAGTGACGTAAATTTTGAGTTAAAACCAAAAGAGATCCTGGGATTACTGGGTGGTAACGGCGCGGGTAAAACCACGTTGATGAATATTCTGTACGGTCTTTATCGGGCAGATTCCGGCAAGATCATCCTCAAAGATCAACCGGTCACCATTCAATCTCCCAAAGATGCCATCAAACATGGCATTGGTATGGTTCACCAGCATTTTCTGCAGATCAACAACTACACAGTCCTGGAAAATATTATTTTAGGAACTGACGTCTCGCATCCGTTGAGCGCAAATTACAAAGAGGAAGAAAGCGCGATCAAGAAACTTTGTGAGCGTTTTGGACTTGAAATAGATCTTTCTGACCGCGTGGAAACCCTTCCCATGGGTACCCGCCAGAAAGTTGAAATCCTGAAGGCACTTTACCGTGGGGTAGATATCCTCATCCTCGACGAGCCTACCACCAACCTCATCCCACAGGAAGTTGACTCGCTTTTTGAAACCTTGAAGATCATGGTGCGCGAAGGACTGAGCATCGTGTTCATCACCCACAAGTTGCGCGAGGTATTGTCGATCTGTGATCGGATTACCGTCTTACGCGAAGGAAAGAACGTCATCAGCCTCACCCGCAAAGATGCCAGTGACGAAATGCTGGTGCGGGCGATGGTGGGTGACAAAATGGACCTGGAAAAAAGCATCATGTTCACCCAAATGGGTGAAGGGGGAAGTGCTGTCGCCGCGAATGAAGCCATCCACCTGGAAGGCGTCTCCATGATCAACCAGCAGAAGATCCAGGAACTGACGGAAATTTCCTTCAGCATCAACGCAGGGGAGATCCTTGGAGTGGCCGGAGTGGCTGGTAATGGTCAGCGCGAACTGGCTGAGGTTGTGATGGGCATCCAGCCCGTCAGCAGCGGTAAAGTCACGTTTGCCGGTGAAGATATAACCGGTCTTTCCACCAAGGAGCGCATCGCCAACGGGTTTGTTTACATTCCTGAAGATCGTCTTGCTGACGGGTTCCTGAACAAAGCCAGTGTGGCGCACAACCTCATCCTGGGTTATCACCACCTCATGCCATACAGCAAAAAAGGCATCATCAATTGGAAAAGCGTGAACGATAGTTCAAGGAAAATGATCGCCGAGTACAACATAAAAACTACCGGTCCTGATGATGTCGGCGGCAACCTCTCCGGCGGTAATATCCAGCGCGTGATGATCGCCAGGGCTTTCTCACAACCCTCAAAACTGATGATCGCCCATAACCCCACCCGCGGCCTTGATATTCCCTCGATGGACTTCGTCTATCAAAAGTTGAACGAACACGCCTCAACCGGAGCCGCCACCTTGTTACTCTCTGAAGACCTGGATGAACTGCTGCTCATCAGCCACCGCATCGCCGTTATGTACCGCGGCAAGGTGGTCGGCATCCTTCCCAGAGAAAAGTTTGAAAAATATGAGATCGGACGCCTGATGAGCGGTTTCGATCTGGAAAGCAAATAATTGAGGAGAGAGCGAAACCAATGACACAAATAAAAAAGATCTTTCCTTACCTGATTTCCGTGCTCGCGGCTTTCGTGGTCGTAGGCATCCTGCTATGGGCGTTAAAATTCAATCCGATCAAGGCTTACGAGACCCTGCTTTTCACGTCTTTCCGTACGCCTAATGGATTCATTCAGACGATCCTTAAATGGATTCCGCTTACGCTCACCGCACTCGCGTTCACGGTTCCCTTATCATCCGGTAAGTTCAATATTGGCGCAGAAGGGCAGATGCTCGTCGGCGCTGTTGGCGCGGCGGCAGTTGGTATCATCGGAAGAGACCTTCCCCTGGGCATTCTGCTCCCGTTGGTCATCCTGGCGGGAACCCTCGCTGGTGCCTTCTGGGGGTTGATCTCAGCCTGGCTGCTGTACCAGTTCAACATCAACGAGATCCTCAGCACCGTACTGCTTAACTTCATCTCCTTCTCCCTGGTTGATTACGTTGCGACCGGTCCCTGGCGCGATCCTGCAGCCGGGCACCCCACCACCGTGGCGATCGGAGAAGGCGGGTTTCTGCCCATGCTTGTGAAGAACCCGCCGCTGCATTCCGGCGTTATCCTCGCCTTGATCGTAGCGGTCGCCATCTACTACTTCACGAGTAAAACCACCGCCGGGTACGAACTGGTGGTCACCGGAGCCAATCCGCGCGCCTCCAAGGTGCATGGCATTGATATCCGCAAGATGTTCCTCTTCTCGATGATCATCGGTGCCGCAGCAGCAGGCCTGGCAGGTGCCATTGAAGTATCAGGTGTACACCATCGCCTCATCGAGGGTCTGCACTCCAACTTTGCGACATTAGGACTAATCATCGGCCTGATGGCACGCGGAAAGAACTCAGCCGTTCCCTTCGTGGCATTCTTCATCGCCATCCTCGAGGTCGGCGGAAGCGCGATGCAGAGAACCATTATGGTTCCGGTTCAGATCGTCCTCATTGCCGAGGCGCTGATCCTGATCTTTATTCTTCTCTCCGATATTGTTAAGAGGAGGCAGAAATGAGCGGTTTAGAAAGCACCATAACCGACTTCCTGAAACTTACTTTCCTATCCATGGTGCCATTCGTGCTGGCCAGTCAGGGCACCATGCTCGGCGGCCGCACCGGCGTCTTCAACGTTGCACAGGAAGGCATTATGCTGGTGGGCGCGGCGGTTGGCTTCCTGGTCAGCTTTGTCACTGGCAGCAACCTGGTCGGTGCGATTGTCGCCATGCTCGTCGGCGGGTTGTTCGGCTTGATCCTGGCTTACTTCACCACAACACTGAAGATGGACCAGTTCGTGGTCGGACTGGCCTTGTTCTTTATCGGCACTGGACTGTCTTCGCTGCTGCCCAAGCTGGTCATCGGCGTAACCCTCACCCCCCCGCTGGTGCCCACCCTACCTGACATATCCATTCCCCTGCTCAGCAAGATCCCCATCATCGGTCCGGTACTGTTCAACCAGAACATCCTGGTTTACTTTTCCATCCTGCTTTCCGTTGTCTTATGGTATGCGCTCTACCGCACCAACATGGGATTGCGCCTGCGTTCCGTTGGTGAAAATCCAAAAGCAGCCGATGCCCTGGGCATTAACGTTACCTCCAACCGCTACCTCAGCAGCATCATCGGCGGAATGCTGATCGGCCTGGCTGGGGCTTACCTGCCCATGGTCTACACCGGCACCTTCACCGATCTAATGGTGAAAGGCCGCGGCTGGATCGCCATTGCCCTCACCTTCTTCGGTGCCTGGAGCCCGCTGCCGATCCTGTTCGGATCGCTCTTCTTCGCCGCGATCGAAGTGCTGTCATTCCGCTTCCAGGTGGGCAGCTCTTTCATTCCTTACCAGATCCTCTCCATGCTGCCGTACATCGCCACCATCATCGTGATGATCTTCACTTTTGGAAAGTCACGTGTACCCGCCTTCCTGGGTCAGAACTACGACCGGGAGCGGCGCACGCTTTAGAACAGAAC
>CAYWVP010000180.1:0-3851 GCA_964461605.1 uncultured Anaerolinea sp. | reverse complement strand
ACTGGCGGCTGATGCACCAGTCGCGGATGTTTTCCATCCAGTTGTAGTAGATCTTGGTGAAGCGTTCCGGGACGATCTTTGTGCGGCCATCCCTGACGGCTTCGAGCGCTTTTTCTGCCAGGGGTTGGATCCTGATGAACCATTGGGTTGAGATCATCGGTTCAATGATCTCACCGCCGCGCTGTGAGCGGGGTACATTCAATGTGTACGGTTGTTCCTTGATCACCAGGCCGGCGGCGCGCATATCCTCCCATAATTTCTGGCGGCACTCAAAGCGGTCGAGACCCTGGTAGGGTCCGGCCTGTTCATTCATCCTGGCTGCCGTATCCAAAATACTGATCATTTCAAGACCGTGTTCCATGCCGATCGCGTAATCGTTCGGATCATGCGCCGGGGTGATCTTGAGTGCGCCGGTGCCGAATTCCATTGTGACGTAGGGGTCAGCGATAACCGGAATCAAGCGATCAATGATCGGTACACGCACCTGCTTTCCGACGATGTGTTTATAACGCTCATCATCAGGGTGCACCGCCACCGCTGTGTCTCCCAGGATCGTTTCCGGGCGGGTGGTCGCTACAGGGATGAAGTCGCCCGAACCATCGGCGAGCATGTATTTGAAGTAATAAAGGAAGCCGGGTTCTTCGCTGTATTCCACTTCAAGATCGGAAACCGCGGTGCGCAGGGCAGGCGACCAGTTGATCAGACGCGGACCGCGGTAGATCAGCCCTTTTTCGTACAGGCGGACGAAGGCTTCGCGTACGGCTTTGGAGAGACCATCATCCAGTGTGAAGCGCTCTCTTGTCCAATCGCAGGAAGCCCCCAGGCGGCGGATCTGGTTGGTGATGCGTTGACCGTATTTATCCTTCCACTCCCAGGTTCGGCGCAAAAACTCCTCGCGCCCCATTTCGTCGCGTTTCAATCCTTCGCGCGCAAGCGCTTTTTCCACCAGCATCTGGGTGGCAATGCCGGCATGATCGGTGCCGGGAACCCACAAGCTGGGAATGCCTTGCATGCGGTGATAGCGGATCATCAGGTCTTCCATGGAGACGAACATGGCGTGACCGGTGTGTAATTCACCGGTGACATTTGGCGGGGGGATGGAAATCACAAAGGGCTTTCTCGCTGGATCAAAACCTTCCTTACAGGGGTCATTGGCAGGCTGGAAATATCCACCCTCCTCCCATATTTTATAAAGCTTCTCTTCGGTGGCTTTGAAATCATACGCCTTGGCCAGTGTTGGTTGAGTCATGATCCATCTCCTGATAAAAAAATAAAAACCTTTCATCCATAGAGGACGAAAGGGAAATTCGCGGTACCACCTCAATTCGCCATTTCTGGCGCACTCCTCCGGACGTTCATCCGGATTCCGCGCTAACGGGCTTACCCGTGCCGGTCTACATCCTTTTCAGGGTTCTTCGGCATGCCTCCCAAACGACTTCGGTCTGCGGATGCTGCGGAGCTTTACAGCCGTGGGCTCCTTCTCTATCAGCTTTCGATCAAACCTACTACTTTTGGTGTTACTCATATAGAATTGTGATTTGATTATACAAACAATGAGGGCTGTCGTCAATTGGAAGCAGGGTGCAGTATGAGAAGAGGTCCGCAATTCACATTCAGTTTGCGAACCAGCCTGTGAGATGCACCCGGTCAAAAATTTCCAGGATGGGTCGGGATAAGAAAAAACCAATTGGTTATCAATTGTCATGATAGCCCCATCTGATATAGATTGAAAGCCATCCGCATGTCGGTTATACTGATGACTCAATAAATGCCACCGGGGAGAAGGGATCGCCTTGAAAAGGTTTTTGCTGAGCGGGTTTGTGGTTCTGGTGATACTGATGACCAGCCTTGCTGCGTGCGTGCCGCAGGCTGCCACGCAACCTGCCCCCTCAACCCCGTTCCCCTCCACACAGACCAGCCTGCCACCTGCCAAAACGCCAGAATCGACGCGCAATACCCCGGAATTTGAGGTTGAGCTTAGTGAGCTGAAGGACCTGCAAATCCAGTTTCTTCATCCCTGGACGGGTGAAATGTTGGATGAATTGGTGAGCATGGTGGATGAATTCAACCAGACCAATGAATGGGGCATCCATGTGATCATGAACGCTCCCGGCTCGGCTGCCATGGTGAGCAGCAAGGCCTGGGAGGGCATTGCCAACGATCAGCCGGCTAACATCCTCGCGGCATCCCCCAGTTTTCTTTTGACAATTCGCGAAAAGTCAGATCTCTTGATCAATCTGGACTCTTATGTCAACTCAACTTCTTACGGACTGTCAAAAGATGAAATTGCCGATTTTGTTCCGCTGTACTGGGATGAGGACAACGCCGATGGTACACGTTTCGGAATTCCTGCCCAGCGCAGCGCACTGTTCCTGGTTTATAACAGCACATGGGCTAACGAGCTGGGTTTTACCGCAGCACCGCGCACCGCAGATGAATTGCGCACCCAGTTGTGCGCCGCCAATGCTTCATTCAGGGAAAACGCAGATCCCGTGGATGATGGCCTGGGGGGGTGGTTGATCAATACAGAAGCGGCAACGATGCTGGGTTGGTTGCGATCTTTTGGCGTTGAGCCTTATGACGGTGAGAAATTTGAATTTTCCGGCGCAGCAAACGCGGCAGCTTTCGAGTACCTGGTCGACCTGAAATTGGATTCCTGCGCCTGGACAGGCAAACCCTCCAGGGATGTTGAGTATTTCACCAACCGACAGGCACTGGCAATCACCGTTTGGCTGCAGGACCTGGAAGGGTTGGCATCAGCGCTCAAGCGCAACAATTCTTCCGATCAATGGACAGTGATCCCGTTCCCGGGCGCAGATCAGCAAATGGTGATCACCACCGGAGTATCCTATGGCATCCTGCACAAAACCCCTGCTGAAGACCTGGCAGCATGGCTCTTCATTCGCTGGCTTTCACAGCCCGCGCAGCAGGCCAGGTTGTTGAAAGTCAATCCGACCCTGCCGATCAGCGCGCAGGTAATGTCTCAAAATGGTTTCCAGACAGCATCGCCACAGTGGATGGCTGCAGTTGAATTGGACGAGTTTTTTGTTTCTCCACCGGTTACTGCGGACTGGCAGGTGGTTGGTCCGGTGTTGGAGGACGCGGGTTGGCAGTTATTGAGAGCGGAAACGACCGTTGCCCAGATCCCGACCCTGCTGGTGGAACTGGATAGCCTTGCAAAAGATCTGGCTGAGCGGCATCCCTGATGGACGAATATGTGATCTATACCGATGGCGGGTGTGACCCGAACCCCGGTCCGGGCGGCTGGGCTGCCCTGATCCTGCATGCCGGGAGGCGGAAGGAGATCTCAGGTGCGGAGATGCACAGCACCAACAACCGCATGGAGTTGACCGCTGCTATTGAAGCATTACGTGCATTACCAGATCCCGCCAGGGTTGAACTTTACACAGATTCACAATACCTTATGCGGGGGATCACAGAATGGATGCCCAAATGGCTGGCGAAGAACTGGCGGGGGACAAATGGACCGGTCGCCAACAAGGATCTTTGGCAGGAACTGCTGGAAGAGTCCAGCCGGCATACGATCAGGTGGAAATGGGTGAAGGGTCACGCGGGGAACCCCGAGAACGAACGTGTGGACCAGTTATGCAGCCTGGCGCGGCGGTCTCTTAATCACTGGTAGATGGGGGAGGCTGTGAATTGAGGATCTTTCGCACGGTATCATAAACTTCATCTTCAGACAGACTGATCAGGATATCACCCGCTTGCAGGACAGTGCTGCCGTTGGGTTGAATGAATTCTCCGTCACGTGAAATCAGCATGATCAGGTACTCCATGGGGAGTTTCAGTTCAAAAATCGCTTTACCAACCGCGGGTGAGTTCTCTACCAG
>CAYWVP010000179.1:0-3892 GCA_964461605.1 uncultured Anaerolinea sp. | reverse complement strand
ATGAATGAATCCAGGCTCAGCATCGCCTCACTGATCGTGTTCTTCCTGCTGGGTATTTTCATCCTGACCAAGGTCAACCTTGAGCGTGGTCAGCAGGTGGCCCTGGCTGAAGAAGCACAATTGATCGAAGCCAAATAACCAGACCTTAACAAGAAACCGGGAAGAGGTAAACTCTTCCCGGCATTTTTTTAAGTACGATTATTTTATTTTTTCGTGACTTCGTACAATTCTGCCAGCACACCGCCGGTGCTCTTGGGGTGGATGAAGGCCATTTTCCGTCCGGGAAGTTCGCGCGGCACTTCATCGATCAGGCGCACACCCTTCTCCTTGAGGATCGCCAGCATCCCTTCAATGTCATCCGTTTCCAGGCAAAGGTGATGGATGCCGCCGCCGCGTTCCGCGATAAACTTCGCCACACCGGAATCATCCACCGTCGGTTTTACCAGTTCGACTTCGCTGTCACCGGTCGGCAGGAAGGCTACCACGGCTTTCTGGCTGGGCACATCTTCCACGTGATCCACCTGCATTCCCATGATGTCCCGCCAGAAGGTTAATGACTCATCGATATCCTTTACCGCAATTGCCACGTGATTGATCTTGGTAATTTTCGCCATCATTATCTCCTTGTCAAGTTATCCCCAAACGGGAGGTTGGTATTCACCCCAGACCTTGCGCAGCACGCCGCAGATCTCACCCAGGGTCATGTCATTTTCCACACAATCAACGAAGAGCGGGATCAGGTTCTCCGTGCTTTTCGCCGTGGTTTCCAGGTGCGCCAGCAGCTCATTCACCTTCACCTGGTCGCGGTTCGCCCGCAACTCAGCCAGCCTGCCGCGCTGCTGCTGTTCGATCGCCGGGTTCACCTTCAACTGCTCCAGGTCGATCTTATCCTCGGACTGGAACGCGTTCACTCCCACCACGATCTGGTTCTTGCTTTCCACCTCTTTCTGGAAGTGGTATGCCGAATCCTGGATCTCGTTCTGCATGAATCCTCTTTCGATCGCAGCCAGTGCACCACCGAGGTCGTCAATCTTCTTAATGTAATCAAGGGCACGTTTTTCGATCTCATCCGTCAGGTACTCCACCACGTACGAACCTGCCAGCGGATCAATGGTATCCGCCACACCCGATTCATAAGCAATGACCTGTTGCGTACGCAGTGCGGTGCGAACAGAACTCTCTGTCGGCAGCCAGAGCGCTTCATCCTTGGAGTTGGTATGTAATGATTGCGTTCCGCCCATCACCGCTGCCAGCGCCTGGATCGCCACGCGCACAATATTATTTTCCGGTTGTTGCGCGGTGAGGGTCACACCACCAGTCTGGGTGTGGAAGCGCAACATCCATGACTTGGGATCCTTCGCCCCGAAGCGCTCGCGCATGATGCGCGCCCATAAACGGCGGGCAGCGCGGAATTTGGCCACCTCTTCGAGAAAATCATTGTGCGCCGCGAAGAAGAACGATAATTGTGAGGCGAAGTGATCCACCTCCAACCCGGCGTCGATGGCTGCCTGTGCGTAGGCGATCGCGTCAGCCAGTGTGAAAGCTACTTCCTGCACGGCGGTCGACCCGGCTTCACGGATGTGATAACCGGAAATACTGATCGTGTTCCAGTTGGGAACCTCTTTTTCACAGAACTTGAAGCTGTCTGTGATCAAACGCAAGGATGGTGTGGGCGGAAAAATATAAGTACCCCGGGCAACATATTCCTTGAGGATGTCGTTCTGGATCGTTCCGCGCAGTTGTGAGGCTGCCACACCCTGTTTCTTGCCAACCGCGATGTACATCGCCAATAGAATGGCAGCCGGCGAGTTGATCGTCATGCTGGTGGAAACCTTTTCCAGTGGAATACCGGCAAAAAGTGTTTCCATATCCTTTAACGATGAGATCGAGACACCCACCTTCCCCACCTCGCCCATCGACATCGGATCGTCGGCATCGTAGCCGATCTGCGTGGGCAGGTCAAAAGCGACGGATAGACCGGTTTGCCCCTGCTCCAGGAGGTAGCGGTAGCGCTTGTTCGACTCTTCGGCCGAGGCAAATCCCGCGTACTGGCGCATGGTCCAGAACCGGCTGCGATACATGGTCGGTTGGACTCCGCGCGTGAACGGATATTCGCCGGGAAAACCCAGCTGCTCCATGTAATCAACGTCTGCCGGGGTTGCCGCACGTGGAATGGGGATGCCTGATGGTGTATTGAATTCTGCTTTGCGTTCTTTGAATTTGCCGATGACCGGTTGTACGGTGCTTTCTTCCCAACGTTTCTTTTCATTCTCAAGACTCATATTTTTCCTCGCTTAAGAAGTTATCACACAGTTATTTTAGTATACAGTATTTAAAAAATTGAAGGAAAAAAATATGATAAACTTTTCTAACTCATCAGGGATATAGACAATGTCAAACTTCCTCCAACTCATCGCCGAACTCATGATCATCCTCGTTGCAGCAAAGCTGGCAGGATACGCAAGCACCCGGTTAAAACAACCTTCTGTTTTTGGAGAATTACTGGTTGGTGTTCTGCTAGGGCCGTCCCTTCTGGATGTTACTCACTTCGGATTTATCACCAATTCACATCTCGATGAGGTGATCTACGAAATGGGCGAAATTGGCGTGCTGCTGTTGATGTTCCTGGCAGGGTTGGAATTGAACATCAAGGACCTTACCAGGAATTCCAGGGCAGCTCTGTTTTCCGGCATCCTGGGGGTGGTCATACCTGTGGGTTCAGGCATCCTGTTTGGCGAGCTGCTTGGCATGGACTTTGACCATGCGCTATTCCTGGGGCTGACCCTGGGTGCAACATCCGTTTCGATCTCCGCGCAGGTGTTGATCGAACTCAAAGTACTGCGCAGCAAGGTCGGGCTCGGCTTGCTCGGCGCAGCGGTTTTTGATGATATCCTCGTCATTCTGCTGCTTTCCACCGCGGTCGCTTTTCTTTCCGGCGGGGGCAGTTTCGTTGACATCCTGATGGTTTTCGTCAAGATGATCGTCTTCCTGGCCGCAGCGGCAGGTGTGGGCATTTGGGTATTGCCGCGCCTGGTACGCCTGACCGGAAAACTCCACATCAGCCAGGGATTAACAACATTGGCACTTGTTGTTTTACTCGGTTACGGTCTGGCTGCAGAATTGGTGGGAGGCATGGCAGCGATCACGGGGACCTTCATGGCCGGGTTGATGTTCTCCAGGACCCCCGAGAAATCGGCTATAGAATCCAACCTGCATTCACTCTCCTATGCTTTCTTTGTCCCCATCTTCTTCGTCAGCATTGGCTTGAATGTAAATTTACGGGAGTTCCAGGCTGAATCATTATGGATCCTGTTGGCAATTTCCGTTATCGCCGTCCTCGGTAAGGTCATCGGTTCTGGCGGTGGAGCGCTGCTGGCAAAATACACACCTCGCGAGGCGCTGCAGATGGGTATCGGCATGGTTTCGCGCGGTGAGGTCGGCCTGATCATCGCCAACATAGGGGTCAAGGAAGGTTACCTGTCAGGTGAAATGCTGACGATCATCGTCGGCATGATCCTGGTGACCACCCTGGTGACGCCCCCGCTGTTGAGAATTTCATTCAAGGAACCCAAACAGAAGGTTACAGAATTGTCTATCGACCCGGATGCGGGAGAGGAGAATGGTGCATGACATACATGATCCTGTTTGTATTGCACGACACAGGAAAATTATCAGAGGTGCTCAATGAGTGGGAAAAAGCCGGCGTGTGCGGTGTCACAGTTTTTGCCAGTACCGGCATCGGCCGCTTGAAAGCCGCGGATATGCTGCGCGAAGACCTGCCGTTGATGCCCAGCCTGGAGGACCTGGTTGAAACACCTGAAAGGTTCAACCGGACACTGATGACATTGGTGGAAACAGACGAAATGATCGACCGTGTTGTTGAAACCACCGA
>CAYWVP010000178.1:2749-3910 GCA_964461605.1 uncultured Anaerolinea sp. | reverse complement strand
TGCTTGCAAACGGGGATGATTCCACCCTGCTGGAGTTGTTGGATTATCATTATCAGGGTAAACAAAACGCGTTTAACGATTTCAAAACGCTCCTGGAGAAAAATCAGATCAATTTCACCTTCAACTGGGGATAAATTAATTATGTCAACCTTAGAAAAAGCCATCGAAATCGCTGCGCGAGCGCACGCCGGGCAAGTCGACAAGGCAGGTCAACCGTATATACTCCATCCGCTGCGGGTGATGCTGGGCGTGACCCGCCTTGAGGAACGCATCACCGCGGTGCTGCACGACGTGATCGAAGATACAACGCTGACCTATACTTACCTATCATGGCAGGGGTTCCCGCCCGAGATCCTGGAAGCGATCAAAGCCCTGACAAAACTGGACGGGGAGGAACGAATAGATGCCGCGAAGCGGGCGGGGGTCAATGCAATTGCCCGGGTTGTGAAAATTGCTGATGTGAAGGACAACATGGATCCATTGAGAATCCCAAATATCACGCAACGAAATCAAGACCGGATGAAAGAGTACAAGGAAGTTTTAGACTACTTGAAAAGCCTCGGTTGAAAATCCGTAAGCTGATTGCCAGCGGGGAGTTACTCGATTGGCTGCCAGTCCGGATCAGAAACCCATAAACCTGTTGTGAGTCCGAGGAAATCGAGCATCCCCCCGGATTTGAGGTTGATGATCACGACTTGGTAATGCGGGATATTGTCGTTCACTGGAAATGACCGAGGCTGCCTCGACCAACAGGGGCAGCCTCAATTTTTTCGCGTTTTATTACGGAATTTTTATCTTGAACACCCGTACCACCGACCAGGGACCCTTGCCGTTAGAAGAATCGAATGCTCTTACCCGCCAGTAGTACTTCCCATTTGGCAGTGTCGCTGCAACGTAAGAAACCGGATCATCACCTGCATACACAGTTGTTTTCTGAACAAAGGTGTCAAACAGGCTGGATTTACTGATCTGGATCTTGTAGTATGACGCGTTCTCAACCGGTTGCCATGTGAATTCTGGAGTGCGCGTATCGATGAAAATACGCAAATGAGCAGGTTCCAGCAGCGCAGGGGCCGCCAACGGATCCATCGATTCCAACCGCCAGATTGGCGACCATGCCTGCCAAACCTCGCCAACCTTTGCTCTCACACGCCAGTAATA
>CAYWVP010000178.1:0-2649 GCA_964461605.1 uncultured Anaerolinea sp. | reverse complement strand
CAAAGCCAGCCGCGAAGGGGTGATATCACCACTCCAGCCAGGCACGACATAGAAAATAAAATCTCCAGCATCATTCCAGTCGGTCCAACCACCAGTGTAATTGATCAAAGAAGCTGCCCCTTCCATACCGACATTTCCAGAAATGGAGGGATATCCGTTCATATCGTTCATGCTGTCACAAGCTGCTTTGATCCCTACCCGCGGAGTCGTGATACCGTTGAGGATGTTGTTAATCTCCTGGTTGAAAGGCTCCCAGTAATTGTTGATCTCTATCGGGCGCACGCGACTATCGCCATTTGCCGCAATATCGTGAAAAGTCTGTACCAAAGCATTTGTGATCGATACATCACTTCGCGTGGGGATCGTGTACGCCTCATCGACCATGTTCTGCATACTCGACAGGCTGGTCAGGTCGAAAGCCAGGTCCACCAGCAGACCCATCACCTCCGGCGGGCTGGGGAGCTGGCCGTTCACATAGACCCCATTCAAACCAGTCATGGGCATGGAGACACCTGATGGGCCTGAAGGCAATGGAACTACACCCAGGTTGCTTTCCAGCGCGCCTTGAAGTTCCGGAAGTGCCCATTGACCATTTATGAGCATATCACTGGCCCCTGTCTTAAACCTTTCCAAAGCTCCGTCATGCGATTCCAGAAGAGTTGCGTTGCCGGTTTCTGAAAGCGAGTACAAATAACTCATCGCACTATCCACCCCAGCCTGGTCAGCCACGCAAAGTTTTTCATCGGTCATCAACTGCCCGCCAAAGGCGTTCCAGAATCCGTAGAAATAATAGGAACCGACATAATCACCAACAGCGGTGAGCGATTTTCCATCTAAAGCCAGCAGGTCATGTAGCGCTTCTGTGGTTGCGGGAGGGGTTGTGATTTGAGCCTTGTTGTAATAAAGCCCCACCACGACACCAGATTCCGGCAGGCCAAAGAGTTCACCATGTACCTTCATTCCGTTCAAAGCCCACGGCTCATAGTTGTCGATGCGTCCAGTTGAATAAGGTCCGAGGTCAAGGAGAACATTGGCATCCGCCATCGTCCAGATAAGATCGTTAGATCCGATGAAAAGATCCGGCCCCCAGCCGTGTTGCACCGCCTGGATGAACAGATTTGAATCAGATTGAAACTCAGGAATGATGCGGGGATAATCAGGATTCGCCACTTTAATCGCAGTCAGGTTATCCATGAACGCCGGCAAACCCGGACTGCCATCCCAATAGGAATGCCAGATCGAGATGGAGCAGGGATCATCAACGAAGATCGTCTCGTTGGCGATGCCATCCTCAACCGCCAGGATCTGGTCTATCACATCCTGCGGAATGGAAGCATCGGCTTCGTGGTAATCAGCCAGGCCAACCCCGTCTTCCATAAGCCCGTAGATGACATCGTCTGAAAACGGACTGCCACCCGGTGTAATGAAGTCTTCAACCGTCATATAGACAGCATTGTCAACCCTCTTCATGGCGCTGGTGAGCAAAAACTCGGCTCCAGCCACAGCACCGCCATCGAAGAGTGTCTCATACTGGTCGGTATCCACCCCGATGCTCCAAACCCCCTGCCCGGCGCTGTAGAGTATGGCACCGTTACCAGTGGGACCAGCTGCTTGGAAGATAACATCCGCGCCTTTGCCAATCATTTCGGCGGCGACCGTAGCACCAAGATCAGGATCTACAAAATTCTGCGTGTAATTCTGAAGGACAAAGACATCGTCATTGGCACATTGAGCTCCGTTTTGATATCCTTCGAGAAAGTCCACCACCGGGGGAATATCCATCCCACCGATTGCTCCGACGATATTACCGGTAGTCATGAGACCTGCCAATGTACCGGCAAGGTACCCGACCTGTTTTGCATCAAAAAGAATACCTCGAATGTTATTCGGGGCATCATCGGGGATTTCCGCATCAATGATGGCAAACGTCACCGTGGGATTCTCTCCTGCTACTTTGATCAATGCATCGTAGAAGAGCCAACTGACTGCAATACATGGATCGTTACCACCCGCGACACAGGCATTCAGCCTGGCTTCATAATCATCCCCGCTGTAAACCGTAAAGGCAATGCCAAAATCTGTTTGGGCTTTGACCAAACCGTTGTATGCCATTTCGTTCCAGCCGTTATCATCAACGCCGGCAGAATCGATCACAAGTCCAACGGTAGCGGTTGGTACAGCAATTGCCGGTGAGCTTGACCCGAAGGAAAATATGATCATTCCCAACAGCACAATAATCCTCATCCCCTGTTCAAGATATCGAATTGATCGTTTCATTATTCCCTCCGAAACTAAAACCTAAACAGCCCATTTGGAAAACGATGAAGAATCAACGACGCACCCCCGGCACCTCCTCTCAGTTTTCATGATATTTTAAAAACAAAAGCCGCGAGTCAGTGCATTTTCTCGAGGCTCCCGGGTTGGGATGGATATCGGAAATGTTAACACCCTGAACGATGTTAATTACATATCATATATTAGCACGTCGATATCAGTAAATCAACAACAGGTAACCAACCCTGATTCATGGTTTCCGGTAATTTGTAAGACGAGTATCATGAATGATCTGTAAATCAGGTCTCATGGCTGCCAGGCAGGATCAGAAACCCATAAACCCGTTGTGAGTTCGAGGAAATCAAGGGCTTCTTT
>CAYWVP010000177.1:0-3934 GCA_964461605.1 uncultured Anaerolinea sp. | reverse complement strand
GGAATCAGGAAGACAAAGAGCGCGCCTGCAAATACCAAAGCCAGGATCTTAACAGGCAGTGAAATATTGCGTTGCATCCACTTTTGGTACTGGTTCACCTGTCACCTCCCCGGGGTAAGGTTAACTCGATATCAACAGTTTCATCATAGCATTAATAAACGCCTCAAGTGCAACAAGGCGTTTATTTAGGTACAGAAAATATTAATGATGTTCACTAGTAAACGCGGTCAACAAATAATTAGTTGACCCTGGCCTGAAGCCACTCCTCCAGTTCCTTGAACATTACTTCGCGTTCCGGTTCATTGTGGATCTCGTGATACAGTCCCTCGTAGATCTTCAGGGTCTTATCCTTTGAACCGGCTTTTTCATATAAAAGTTTTCCGCCAGCCGGTTCGACCAATTTATCGCCGCTGCCATGCAGGATGAACAACGGCAGGGTGACCTTGTGGAACTCATCTGCCACGCGCAGCATTGCGCGCAGCATTTCTGCAGAGAGGCGCACCGGCATCTTACCGTGAAAGACCTGCGGATCGCTGTTGTACGCGTCCACTACAGAGCGGTCATGCGATAGGTAATTCGTGTCCAATCCGATCATGCCAAATTTCGGCGCGATCTTTGAGAGGATCTTTGCCATGGTGATGGTGAAAGCATTGATGTTATCGGGAACCTTGGCGGCAGCCGCGGAGATGATAGCCGCTTTAAAGTCAGCTTGATGATCGAGCAGGTAGAGACTGGTGATCAGTCCGCCCATGCTGTGACCGTATATGATGACCGGTTTCCCCGGCTGCCAGGCGGTTACCATTTTGTAGAAAGTGGTCAGCGTATCCGTGTAATCGCCAAAGCTTTCCACCATTTCACGTTCGCCGCCGGATTTGCCGTGACCAATGTGATCCACCCCGTAGATCGCGTAACCAAGCGGAACAAAGTGGTTCACCACGTTGGTATAACGGCCGACATATTCACCCACCCCGTGAACAATAAAGAGCACAGCCTTCACCTCGCCATCCGGCAGCCAACCCTGGTAGTACACATCCAGATCACGAACACCTTTGAAGGTTCCGTCAATATGTTTCATGTCAGACTCCTTATTTTTATTGCGAATGAAAGACAATTAAAAATATAGCATAATGGAAAAAAATGATGTGTAATTCTTAAGTGATCAAATACTCTGTATAAATGAAAGTAAATTCAAACCAACTTGTGATAAATCGTAATATAAAGCATACTAAATACATGACAGAAAAAACGATCAATAAGAAAAAAGACGGACTAATTGCGATTCTTAAGGAAAAGTCCGACCTAACGATATTGAAGAATGAGGGCTGGTATCGCATTCCTGTGAAGTCAGCTCCAAAAAGATGGCCACCAGAATGGATGGCTTTTTATCAACCAAAATTGTTTGGAGATGACGCATATCAAATTAAGTATTACGGTAATGTAAAAGATATAAGAAGGGTAAAACGTTTTGATTTATTCCCTAATGAGATATCCTCAATTAAGGCCGAACAAGAATATTTTCAAATATTCTTTGATGAATTATTAGAGCGCCCAACCCCGATAATAAGCGTTAGACCAAGACGAATTGTATTTATTCCAACAACAAGAGTCAAGTTCGATGATGCTTCGATTATTAATGATCTCTTTGATGATAGCCCTTTGGAAGACAAGCTGTGGATGGAGTTGAAGAGACGAACAATAGACGCCGAGAGACAATGGCGAGTGAATGGGTCAAACTTCATTTATTACCTAGATTTTGCTATCTTCTGTAAAGACGGCAAAATTGATGTAGAAACGGATGGGGATACTTACCATCTAGAACGTTCTCGAGTTTCGAAGGACAATGCGCGAGATAATTATCTTCAAATTGATAAATGGATGATATTAAGGTTTAACACCCATCAAATCTCTACCCAATTTGAAAAGGAATGTCTGGGAAAAATTCAGAATGGAATCAACACCTTGGGTGGTCTAAAATCAGATAGTCTTATTCCCCGAATCTTTTACACTTATGGAAAAATGCACTCTCAACAATTGTCCCTCTTTGAAAAAACTATAACCCAATATCGCAATGAATGTGATGAAGAAAGTGATGTTGAATTTGATAATTACTAGGAACAATAGTTTTTATCAGCGATATTGTTAAGTATCAGATGTAGAGATTAGTAAATTCTGTACTCCTCGAGGCAGGCGGGATCACTTCGCAAGAGCTCAAAGACGATGCAAGCAATTCCCGCGGCGGATATGAGGGGTGAATGAGGATCCAAGGGGATATTTTCTTACATAAATCGGTCAAGGTCCTCTCTATTATCCTACGCTGTGTGGTGATTGGTGTTCGGGTATTATTATGTAGAAGTACATCTCGCGATTTGCGCGCTGGTGCTGAAAAGTACCTCTGAGGAGCCTAATATGTTTGTGGGCGGCGAATTTTATTACGATGACCTCTGGCACATCGACAAGCCGGTGATCTCATCACAGCGCATGGTCTTCCTCAATGGCGGTAAGGCCTGCCTGATCGTAATTTGTGATTACCTGCGCGATCACGGCATCGACCGCATTCTGCTGCCGGCTTACCTTTGCCCGACGATCGTCAACACCCTGGAGCGCTGCGGCATGACCTGCGCGTATTACCCGGTAAGGCCGGACCTTTCGATCGACCTGGATATACTGAAGAGAGCAGCATCTGACCATGAAGCGGTTTATTTCATCAATTATTTCGGTTTTTCCCATACCCCCGAGACCCAATGTTATTTGGCCAAAATGCAACAATCCGGAAGGATGCTGATCGAGGATAACGCCCAGGCAGGTTTTGTGCAGGACACGATAGGCGACTTTGTTTTCAACAGTATGCGCAAACTTGTGCCTTACGACGGTGGCTATCTGCTGACCGGGAAAAATATTCAACCTTACCTGGAAAGGCACCGCAATCTGCCCAACCGCAGGCTGCCGGTGATCAGGGAGTACAGACGCAGCCTGGCGGATTATCTCTTAAGGGGTGCCGGGGAGCACGGCGGGCTGGTTGATCTTTATGAAGAGGCCGAAGCGCTGTATGAGACAGACATGGTTGTGGAAGGAGACCCATTGGAACGCGCCGCGATCGAGCACCTGGATTGGCGCGCGATCAAGCAGAAACGCCGTGAGAATTATGCGTATCTGCAGCACCTGGTGGCGGGGATTGCGGGGGTGAAAGTGATCTTCCATGCGCTGCAGCCTGACAACCTGCCTATGGGGTTGCCGGTGTACATCGAGTCCGTCCCGCGTGACTGGCTGCTCGATGAGCTGGGTGAGGCTGGCATCGGCCTGACCGTTCACTGGGGTGCGCTGCTGGATGACCAGCGCTTGAACGGGAATCCTGCAGCGGTGGATATGGCAGGCAGAATGCTGACCCTGGCGATCGACCAGCGGCTAAGCCGGCGGCAACTGAATTTCCAGGCGGAACGTTTATATGCCTGTATCCGGAAATTTAGCCAATAAAAACTCCTCCTGCCTGAGCGCGGGAGGAGTAATGCCCGGTTTCTTAAGCCTGATTTTCAGGCTACTTCACGTAAGGGTGGTCAACTAAGCGCAGGTACCGGGTGGTACAGATGACCTATTCCGTCGGGATCGCGCCGGATTCTGCCACGACGAGGTTGACGATCATCGAGCGGTCCTTGCTGCCGGTGTCCATGACCGCTTCCCGCACGATGGCTTTCTTCTCGGCGAGCGGCCCCTGCACGTAGATCTTGCCGAGCTTAAACCCGAGGACCTGCAGGTCGGTATTGAGAAGGACATCTTCAACAACACCCAGCTTGGTGCCGCCGTCAGTCTGGATCTCACGCCCGCGCAGATTATTCACAAGGGTGAAACTGGCTGAATCGGGGATGGCATCCAGGGTGGTCAACACGTCAGCGGAGGACACGAGCCACGCATCAATACCGCACACCTGCACGTTTGAGCG
>CAYWVP010000176.1:0-3957 GCA_964461605.1 uncultured Anaerolinea sp. | reverse complement strand
GATCAATAGCCTTATCCGGCAGACGCCGGTCCGTCACATAGCGTGAACTGAGTTTTACAGCTGCTGACAGCGCATCATCCGAAAAATGCACCTTGTGGTGCGCTTCATAACGATCCCGCAGCCCCATCAACATTTTCAGGGTGTCGTCTTGCGTTGGCTCATCAACAAAAACCGGGGCAAAACGCCGTTCAAGCGCGGAATCCTTCTCGATGTGCTTCTGGAATTCGTCCAGCGTCGTTGCGCCCACGCATTGCAGTTCGCCGCGTGCCAGCGCCGGTTTGAGCATATTGGATGCATCCATCGCTCCCTGCGCCGCACCAGCCCCCACCACAGTATGCAATTCATCGATGAACAGAATGATCTCACCTGCAGAACGCTGCACTTCCTCGATCGAGGCTTTCAGCCTTTCCTCAAATTCGCCGCGGAAGCGTGAGCCGGCGATCATTGCTCCCAGGTCAAGCGAGATCACCTTTTTGCCCATCAGGATCTCGGGGACATCATTCGAGGCGATCTTCTGCGCCAGCCCTTCCACGATGGCCGTCTTGCCGACCCCGGCTTCACCGATCAGCACCGGGTTATTCTTGGTGCGCCGTGAAAGGATCTGCATCACACGCAGGATCTCATTGTCACGCCCGATCACGGGATCAAGTTTGCCTTCTCGCGCTTGCTGGGTGAGGTCGCGTGAATACTTCTCCAGGGTGCGGTAACGGCTCTCAGCCTGCGGATCGGTCACCCGCTGGCCACCGCGCAATTGGTTGATCGCGTCCAGAACGCGCTCGCGGTTCAAACCGGTGGTTTCAAGCAAGCGGGCTGCCGGTGTGTTCTTTTCACTGAGAATGGCGAGGAAGAGATGTTCTGTTGAAATGTATTCGTCCTTCAGTTTGCTGGCTTCCTCGTTGGCAAGATCAATGATCCGTTTGACGCGCGGGGTGATAAAGATCTGCCCCGCGCCGCTGCCGTAAATACTGGCTTTGGGGCTGGTCTTCAAAATATAATCCAGGCGCTCTTCCAGGATCTGGGGATCGACCTTGAGGATCTCAAGGATCTGCGGCACAACACCTTGCGGTTGTTCGATCAACGCCAGCAGGATATGTTCAGTATCGATCTGGTTATGACCATATCGCTGAATGATCTCAGCCGCCCGTTGCGCAGCTTCCTGTGCTCTTTCGGTAAATCGATCAAATCGCATCATTATTGACTCCAGTTAAATTAAGACTAGACCAGGTTGTCTATTGCAATAAGCATACCAAAGGAATCAAAGATTTTTATTAGAATTCGTTCAGAATTACCCCACCCGTTTGTACACGATCTCCCCGCGCACAACGGTCATCTGCACTTGCAGATCGTCATTCAGCAGCACAAGGTCGGCGTCCATTCCGATGCTGATTGACCCTGTATGTCGGTCTATGCCGATCACTTGTGCGGCATTCCCGGATGAGCACTCATAGATCTGCTCAAGCGGTTTGGCGGATATTTCGAGCAGGTTACGCAGCGCCGCGTCCATTGTCAGTACCGAACCAGCCAGTGTGCCGTCCAACAGGCGCACCTCGTTCTGTGTAAAGCGGAACTTTCTGCCCTGGATACTAAAGATTCCCTCCGGCATACCGGTGCCGGCGATGGAATCTGTGACCAGCACCACTTTGTTTTGGGGTTTTGCGCGCAGCAGCAGGCGCATCGCCGCAGGGTGAACATGAACCTTATCCGCGATCAATTCACAGGAAAGATCGTCCATCTCAAGCGCCGCCCCCACCACCCCGGGTTCACGCTGATTGAAAGCACGCATGCCATTGAAGCAGTGTGTGATGTGCCGCACACCGGCTGACACGGCTTTCCGCATGTCCGCATAGGTCGCATCGGAATGCCCAGCCGAGACAACGATCCCCCGCTCCACACAGGCGTGGATCAACCACCGGTTTTCCTCGATCTCGGGAGCAAGGGAGACGATCTTTACCAGGCCGGAATCCAGGTAAGGCAGCACCTCCTCAGGTCGGGCCGGGCGGATCTGCTGCGGGCTTTGCGCCCCGGCTCGCACAGGATTGATGAAGGGTCCCTCAAGGTGAATACCCAACAGAGCAGCCCCCTCTTCACGACCCATCACCTCCTGTGCCGTCTGCAGGGTTTGCCTGATCACGTCTGCCGAAGCTGACCAGGTGGTGGCCAGAAAACCCGTGACGCCATGAATGGCAAAAAATGTGGAGACACGTTGAAAATCTTCCACAGTCGCGGACATGAGATCCACCCCGGCCGCTCCATGCGTGTGCAGATCGATAAACCCCGGCAGGAGGGATTGTCCTTCAACCCGAAATTGCTGATCGGCTTTTGATCGAATGTCTTGCGGGGGTTCACCTTCACCGTGTGCTGCTATGATCCTGCCATCGGTTAACAACCATCCCCTGGTCAGCACCCCCTCTGACGCGATGACCCTGGCATCGGTAAACAGGATACAGTTTTCTTTCATTATCTGCAACTTAATTGTATATCCGCGCCGGTGGTACGTCAACAACAAGATGAAATTCGTGTTGCAGGTGTAAAATAAGCGCTATGATTCCGGTTGTGTTTGATCCCCACATCCGTCCGATTAATTTACGCCGCGACCTGGTGGCAATTGCTGATCTGATCGAGGTTGCATTTGCGGGTCAGATGGATGTGGAAGGCAGGGAGTACCTGCACCACATACGCCAGGTTTCTCGCAGCCTGGGCGGGTACATCATGGATGGAACCACCCCCGAAACCTCTCAGCTTCCTTTCCAGGGCTACCTGTGGGAGGAGGATGGGCGGATCATTGGGAATCTCACCCTCATCCTGGTGCGTAAGCAGCAATCCCGAACCTACTTCATCGCCAACGTGGCGGTGCTGCCCGAACACCGCGGCAGGGGCATTGGCAGGCAGCTGACCGACCGCGCCATTGCTCACGTCCGGGCCAACCAGGGTAAGCGGATCTACCTGCAGGTCAGGTCAGACAACAACATCGCGCAGCACATCTACCGCAGCAGCGGATTCGAAGATTTTTCCTGCCGGACCACCTGGGTTTTTTCCGGACACCGGCGGATTGGCGAAGCGATATCTTCCGGGACGAAAGTGACCCGCAGAAACCGGGCAGATTGGCTGCAGCAGAAGGAATGGCTCAACCAGACCTATCCATCCGAGATCTCGTGGAACATGCCTTTCTGTCTGGATCGGCTTAAACCGGACCTGTTCAACAACCTCAATAATTTTCTCAACGGATTTTCGACCCGCACCTGGTCTGCCAGGCAGAGCGATCGTCTGATCGGCGTGGCCACCTGGGAAAGCGGATTCACCGGTTCGGACTATGTCTGGCTGGCTACCTCACCTGCCTGGGAGGATGATGCCATCCGGTCGTTGGTTCCGGTGATCACCTCCCGTGTCTTCCGTCCACAGAAGCTGATGATCAATTACCCGGTTGCCAGGGGGACCGCTGCATTCACTGATTGCGGTATGCGCGAACTGAACACACTTGTCTGGATGAAAAAAGAGATACCACTGGTTTACGCTCCAGTAGTCTGACTGCAACTTTTCGATCATGCTTCCGTAAATAGTGACAGAGGAGATACAGATGAAACACTTTTTTTGGAAGGTCCTGATCAATGCCGGCGCGTTATACCTGGCTATCTGGTTGTTACGCCCGAATATCGTTATGCAGGAAAACGCCTGGTATGCTTACATCGTTTTGGGGCTGATCTTTGGCCTGGTGAACACCCTGATCAAACCCATCGTGATGTTTGTCAGCTGCCCGCTCATCATCCTCACCCTGGGGCTCGGCACACTGCTGGTAAATACGGTGCTGTTCCTGCTGACCGGCTGGCTGGGTTCAGTGGTGAATTTTGGCTTCGTCATACCGGAAAACAGTCTATGGTATGCCTTCCTTGGCGCGCTCATCGTCAGCGTGGTCAGTTTCATCGGCAACCGGATATTTGTCGGAAAAGAATAAGAACCATC
>CAYWVP010000175.1:1641-3968 GCA_964461605.1 uncultured Anaerolinea sp. | reverse complement strand
GCCATTCGTCCTCCTCAATAGATGGTTGGAAATCGAGAGGGTGAGCTCTCTCTCATCAGCTCATACACAGCATCAAAAATGGATTCGGCATTGGGCTTTGAATAATAGTTGCCATCAGTACCGTAAGCCGGGCGATGGTTGGCTCCCGCAAGTGTTCGAGGAGGCGAATCGAGCCAGTGAAAACCATTTTGAACCTCAAGCACCTGCTGCATCATATAAGCAGAAGCTCCCCCGGGCATGTCCTCGTCAAGAAAGAGCACGCGGGAGGTTTTCTTGAGCGAATTTAAGATCATGCCGTTGATATCGAACGGCAGCAGCGATTGTACGTCAATCACCTCACTGTCGACCCCCACCGTTGCCAATTTTTCCGCTGCCTCTAAAGCAATGCGCACCAATGCACCATAGGTGACGATGGTTACATCCTTTCCGGATCTGACAACTTCCGGTACTCCCAACGGCACGGTGAATTTATCAATATTATCGGGTTTTCGTTCCTTCTGGCGGTAGCCGTTCAGCACTTCAATCACCAGGGCGGGATCATCTGATCGCAGCAAGGTGTTGTAAAACCCTGCGGCCTGGGTCATGTTGCGGGGAACCAGCACATGCATCCCGCGGACAAGATTGATGATGCCTGCCATGTGCGAGCCGGAGTGCCAGATGCCTTCCAGGCGGTGCCCTCGGGTACGGATGATGACAGGGGCTTTTTGCCCTCCTGCCGTACGCCAGCGCAAGCTGGCAAGATCATCAGACATGATCTGCAAAGCGTAAAGCAAATAATCTAGGTATTGCATTTCGCAAATTGGACGCAATCCGCGCAAAGCCATACCGATTGCCTGCCCAAGGATCGTCGCTTCACGGATACCCGTGTCTGTGACACGTAAAGTGCCATATTTCGTCTGCATCCCGTGGAACCCCTGGTTCACATCCCCCAATAAGCCGACATCTTCCCCAAAGGCGATCACACGTGGATCCCTGGCCAGGGCGGCATCGAAGACAGCATTGAGTATTTCAAACCCCATCACGGTTTTTGAGGATTCGCTGAATTCCGCGGCTATGACTGGAACCTTGAAAGGTGATTCGGATGAGGTGGATAACAGGAATGAGTCATAGTAGTGCAGATTCGTTTGCTGCAGGTCCCTGGTAAACGCCTCAACCTGTTGCCGCGCCTCCGAGGGTTCTGAGCGGGTCACCACCAGGCTGGCGTGCAGGGTGGTCGCCACATCTGAACGAAGCACATCCTGTTGGTCAGCCAGCTTGTCGCGCAATTCTTCGACAACATCTGATTGGCTGGTGGAATCTGTCAGGTTGGTAAGCAAGACCACTGCCCCGCTGCGGATCTTGCGAATCGGCTCTTGAAAGGCTTCCCAGGCGGATTTCCGTGCTGTTTCGACGATGAGTTTATCCTCTTCCTGCCATTGATCTATTTCAACTTCGCTCGCAATGCCATTCGTTGAGATATATTCACGAAAACGTTTCAGGCAATCGAATTCAACTTCCCAGGCCAGCCGTTCGGTAGATTTGTAGCGCTCCTGTGAACCTGATGTTGAATGACCCAGGGGCTGAGTGGCTTCGGTTACATGTACCAGCGCAGGGATGTGATATTCACGGGCAGTTGCTCCTGCCAGTTGGTAGACTTTTATCAGCTCCTCATAATTCCAGGCATTGACTGAATAAAGATCGTAACCACTACCGCATTCTTCTGCAGGGCAGGGTACTCGCTGGAATCCCTCAAGGATGGAATAGATGTTTTCTTTCACCATCTGAAACTGGTTGGGGACCGAAATACCGTAGCCATCATCATAGATGGTGATCACTGCAGGCGCATGCAGTACGCCGATGGCGTTCACCGCTTCCCAAAACAAACCTTCGGCAGTTGACGCGTTACCAATCGTGATCCAGGTAACTTCATTTCCGTTGATCGAAAATTGCCGAAACTTTTTGAGTTCTTCCAATTTACGGTAAAGCACGGAGGAATATGCCAGCCCCACCGAGCGGGGCATCTGTGCTGCCGTGGATGCAATATCCGAAGAGGTATTGTACTTGTCGACTTGACTGAGCCAGTTCCCTTCAGCATCCAGCAATCGTGAGGAGAAATGGTTATTCATGTTCCTGCCACCGGAGTTCGGTTCAAGTTCAGGGTCCGTATTGGCATACAACTGGGCAAAGAACTGCTCCAGGGTTAACATCCCGGAGGCCAACATCCAGGTTTGATCTCTATAATATCCAGAACGCCAATCCCCTTTTTGAAAGGCATGTGCGATTGCGATCTGGGCTAACTCTTTTCCATCCCCGAAAATACCAAATTTCGCTTTTCCGGTCAGCACTTC
>CAYWVP010000175.1:0-1541 GCA_964461605.1 uncultured Anaerolinea sp. | reverse complement strand
TTTGGCCCATCGCCCAGGTGAACACTGGCAGTGGTATTGATCTGTACAGGTGTATGGCCTGCTTTGGATAGAATGGCTGCAAGGAACATTGAAAAACAGCCCGCATGCGCCGCGCCGATCAATTCTTCCGGATTGGTGCCCGGCCCAGCTTCAAAGCGGGATGCGCGAGTGTATGCACCCTCATAAGCCCCGGATCCCAGGCGCATTAGACCTTTTCCATCGACAAGATTGCCTTCCCATTTAGCAGATGAATCCCGAATTACCATATTTTCCCCTTTCTCTTCTCATTGTTTAGTTTTATCTAGTCTAGCATTTTGGACATAATTAGTCAAATTAATGAATGACCATTTTACTCATTTATTGCCCGTGAGCACGACACGCATGCTGTGAAAAGTTCTTGTCAGTCAATAATGGAAGATATGGAGAAGGTAATGTCATTCCGTGCCAGACAAGATATTTTACATAAATATCGTTATAGAATCAGTATAGAGGTTTTGGGTATTTTTGAACCATGATCCCGGATAAAGTCCATGTCCACCCGCCAGCGGGTAACCCATACCGTTAGGACCTGACCGAATCTATCCACAAAGGAAGAACTGCTTCACTTACACCTGTACCCGACTGAATAACCGGTCAGGTATTAATCGAAGAAACTCTTTTGGTTATTCCAGGTTCAACTCACTTGCTGCATAGTGTTTAAGGAATGCCTTCACCTTTCCCTTCTCCTCCTCCAGTAACTCCCTGTCCAACCACACCGGCTTGTTGACAATCTGCTCCAACCCCAACCGATCGAGCATGCGCACGCGCGGCGATGAGGAGAACAACATTGCCGGTTTACCGTATTGCAGCGCCGCTGCGGCAGCGTGCACCCGGTCGGTCAGTGTCAATGCGGCATTCCCGTAAACCTCGAGATAGGGGTATGGCGTGTCATTGACCAACATTCGCGGGCTGCGATAGGTCTTGGCGCGCACCAGCGGATGCGGGCGGTGGTCGAGGCGTACCACATCGTAGTTACCGATCTTTTCATTATCATTTCCGTCGAACAGTACCCCTTCCAGGAACATGCCATAACGCGAACTCCGTGCCAGCACTTGCCTGAAGCGCGGGAAATTGACCTGCCAGTGATCCCCGGCAAAATCGAATGTGGTGTCGTCCGAAGGAAGATTGCTGTTGATCGAGATGCGCGGCTCAGGGACCTTGTCAAAATTCAGCGCAATGGTATTGGCAAGAGAATCATTCTTGAGCAGCGGATAGTAATCCGAGAGGAAGAAAGCGAAGTCGATCCCGTTGCAGCTGCTCTCCGCCATGTCTCCCAACAGGTTGAAAGTATCCGTGTCGCGGGTCACCATCAACGCAGGGCGGAAGCGTGACAGGAAGCTGCGGTACATCTGAATGTCCGCATCTTCGTAAGTCATCGCGCCCACCCCCAGCAGCACCAATCGGGTGCCGCTGCTCATCATTTTTTCCAACGCTTCCCCCCAGATGGAAAACATCTCGCGCCGAAAGACCGGTCCCATCAGCACAAGATAATCCGGTTTCAA
>CAYWVP010000174.1:0-3974 GCA_964461605.1 uncultured Anaerolinea sp. | reverse complement strand
ATGGCGATACTGATCAACCCCAGCACACCGATGGCAATGATCCCGCCGGTACTGAAATCTGTAAACAAATAAAGCAAGGCTGCAATGACGACCAGGATCAACCCGACAATCAATCGTGAGCGGTTCATCTTAATTTCCTTTCTCCAGCCTGGACCATTAAACATCCTTATAAGTTCTTACGGTATTCAATGAACTCGCGCCGGCGCTGCATGCCGTTACGCTCGTAGAACTGAACAGCAGTCCCGTTCACCGCTGCCACACCCAGGGCGACCGAAGCCGCCCCACGCTGCTGAAAAAGATGAAACATGTGGCGCAGCAACCTGCCGCCAAGTCCCACGCCCTGGTGATCCTGCCGCACTGCCAGCTGACGGATCCATCCGCTGCCGTCCTCGTCATAAGACAATGCCGCGCCAACCAGTTCTCCGGCATGCCGTACCAGGATGAAGCATTGCGGGTCAAATCGCCCGCCCCGAAACACCAGATTACGCCACAGATCGAGCGGCGTATCCACGTGTCCCTGCCAGTTGAACGCGCGCTGGATCATGCTGTGAAGTTCCAATTCATCCTCCGGCTGGTAAGCGCGCAGGGTGTATTCAGTCGGCCACTCCACCGCATCCAGCGGAGTGGAGAGGTCGATCTGCATGCGGTAATGATAGGTGTGGCGCGCAAATCCGGCGCGTTCAAACATTTCCTGCAGGCGTTTGTGCGTGGAGGTGGCATAACCGATCAGGAAAGGTCCAGCAGGATAGGTGCGACCAGCGGTCTTTTCAGCAGCGCGCTGGATGCACAACCCGGCTAATTCATTCTCCAACCCGAGCGGGCTGCGTGACGGATCGATGTAGACATCCACGTGGCAACCCTCGCTGACATCACTCACAAAGGCGTAACCGATTATCTCTCCCAGGCTATTACGGGCGATCCAGACGTCCCGTGAAAGGTCGAATTCACCCCACTCCTGCTCCAGGTCCTCGCGGCTGGTATCCGGTTCGCCAAAATCAGCCAGATCACATTGGATCAAAAAGGCGAAAACCTCATCGATCATACCTTGATCAGGGTGCTCAATTGTATACATGGCGGCTCCTAATAAATCTATAGTTCCTTGATCTCACGAAACAGGCGGGACAATAACAAATAGGTCTTCGTGTTGATCGCCTCGACCTTGAAAGGCAGGCTGTAGCCCCGTTCCGTGTAATAGCGGTACACGATCCCGTCCCTGAAGGAGGGCAAAAGCGGAACCATGCTCGCACCGCTCACAAACGGCTGCGGCTTACCAGCCGGCTTTAATATTGCGGCTGTTCCCGGGCGTGAATCCAGGTAAGCTACCAGTGCCTCTGCCTGGGACAGCGAGAAGGTATCCTTGGCCTGAGAAACCAGGTTCAGCCAGTTATCTGCTCCCGGCTTGTACCCTGCGCTTTGAAGAACATCCAGGAGCTCCTCTTCGGGCATTTCCGGCTGGTAGGTGATCACCTGCATCGTACCGGATTTTCCGTGTCGACCGCGATAAGTGACCACAGCCCGGACCGAATAACGCCCTGTCCAGGTTGATACCTCTTCAGGCAATTTGTTTGAGGATTCCTGCGAAGTGGTCATCTACAAATAATCCTATTTGATTTTACGGTTAGCCAATACTTACAATATTGTGATGGTTTGCCATCCATTAGATATGCTATCATAATTGTGTTAACTCAAGGAGGAGAACACATGTCAAGCAAAACAGTCAGCCGGATTCTGCTCATTGGAGGCGCCTTCATTTTCCTCCTGTCACTGATCGCGGATTGGATCGGGTTGGGTTCCTACCCCGGTTTCAACTATGCCCAGTTCGGGGGAATGGCCGTAGGATTGGTCTTCGTAGCCTATGGACTGCAAAAGATCAGAGCGAAGAAAAAACCGTAAACGAATTCACAATTTTATTATTCAGTCGCTGAAGTCGAATTTACTGACCGCAGCCATCTGTTTTAGTTAAGACATACTAAAACAGGTTGTTGGTCAGTTTTTTCTATACATCTATCCCGGTGGGAACGAACAGCACGGATCAGGTGTTGATGAGGTATTCAATGATGAAGAATCCGCCCATCAAGAAAAGTATTCCCCCGATCACCACGCCGAGCACTCCCAACCAGTTGCCTTTGTAGATCCCTTTACGTTTGCGTGCCAGGACAAGCGCAATAATGCCCAGAACAAGCATGAAGATTCCAATGGCAAACAAACCTGTCACGTGGATGAAAATGGTCGTGATGAGATCCGAACGTAAAATAAAGAGCTGCGACCATGGTATCAGGAACAAAGCAGGAACGAATAAAACGATCAAAAAGCTGAATAAAGCGGTGATATTCAGTTTCTTTTTCTCAATTACGTGTTCCTTTTTCTTCATATCCAACTCCAGGGTTTGAGAATTCCTGCATTATATCACCGGCAAATCTTAATCGTTCCACCTGCCCACAACCGTTTATTGACTCTGAAATGAAAACTCCCGCAAGCGGGAGTCTGGTGATCAATCAGGTTGGGTTGAACGCTGCACCTTGGGTTTGGCGCGAGATTTGGCTGCCTTGACCCGTGCGACGCCGATGGTCTTACCGGCGTTGGGGCTTAAGAGGAGAGTCAGACGGGTGAGCGCGTTCTCGTCATATTCGCAGCGACCGCAAATATCACACACCCAGGCCGGAAAATCGGGCACGGCGATCAGTTCATCGCCCAGCCAGGTAAAGTAGGCAATATAGTCACGGTGCATGTGACCTGCCTGACAATCCCGGCAAGGGAAAACTGGATCGATGTTGGGTAATGTGGTATCAACCATGCTTAACACTCATTCACCTATAATTTATCATAGAATTTAAATATGTGGGGTGGTATATCGTTAATTATTTGTTAGATCTGCTGAAGCCACAACCGGCTGATGATGCGTGACCAGCTTGATCTCATCCAGCGGCCAGTAAACGACCAGGGCTTTACCCACCACATCCGGGAACGGGACAAATCCCCAACTGTGGGAATCAGAGGACTGGTTCCGGTTATCCCCTAAAACAAAAATGGAATCCTCGGGCACCTGCCAGGTACCGGAGTACGCCGGTTCTGCCGCGATGTAGGGTTCATTCAACTGAACTCCATTCACGTACACTTCCCCGTTCTGAACGGCAACCTGATCACCAGGTTTTCCGATCAGGCGCTTGATAAAATCCTCGTTGTGACTGTTGGGGTCATGGAAGATCACCACATCACCCGTTTTCATCTCACCAAGTTTATACGCAAGTTTATTGACCAGGACAATATTGCCTTCGTAGAGGGTGGGCTGCATACTGATGTTCAATACCCTGACGCGGGCAAAGACCGCATCGATCGCGAAATATAACAGAGCAGCCAGCAGCAGCGTCTGCAGTAATTCTGAAAAGAACGATTTGGCGGAAGTACCGGGTTTACCCGGTGGTGTCAGGCTTTCGTCAAGGGGTTCATATTCCGAGGAAGGAGTAGGATCAAAGGTCATAGGATGAACGTGGGTCTATTCTACCTCAATCATGGCGCGGTTTTAGCACCAATCGAATGGGAGTTCCGGTGAATGGGTATTCCTTGCGGATCTGGTTCTCAAGGAAGCGTAAATAGGTAAAGTGCGCCAGTTGTGGATTGTTGCAATAGATCATGAATGTGGGCGGATCGGTGCGGACCTGCGTTCCATAAAACAGTTTGATATTGGTACCGGTGCGTGATGTGGGCGAATGCAACCCCTGCGCTTTCTGCAGAATGCGGTTGAGCGACCCGGTGGTGACATGAGCCAGCCTTTCCTCCTGAACCTGCAGGGCGATTGGAAGGACCTGTTCAACCCGTTGACCCGTTTTCGCAGATATGAACATCAGCGGGACGTAATCCATGAAGTTGAGCTCCTGCCGTATGCGATCGGTGAATTGCAGCATGGTGTAGTTGTCTTTTTCGATCGCATCCCATTTGTTAACGATCACCACAGTGCTTTTCCATTCATCCTTCAC
>CAYWVP010000173.1:0-3975 GCA_964461605.1 uncultured Anaerolinea sp. | reverse complement strand
GTGGGGGTGGTCACCGCGTAGTAATCCCAGATCTTCAGGCGCAGCTTCTGCAGCGCGCGGATGCGGTAGAAATGGCTGTCCTCCAGGTTGGCGTCCAGCACGGGTTGGGTGGCCCAACCGGCCTGGGTCAGGTTGCCAGCAGCATCCAGCAGCTTACCCGGTTGCAATTCAGTTTGAGGTTTCATGTGCAGCTCCTGCGCAGAGGTTTTCCTTAATTGTATTCATTCTCTGCGCGGTGACCAATTAAAAACCGCGTCCTTGTGCAGGGCGCGGTCAAATTGAAAAGTCTATGGTTAGGTGGTTTCCAGCGCACCGGATACGGAACCCGTGCGGCGATACCAGCGCTGCTCACTTTCATAAGCCAGGCGCATGATCTTGAGCATTACCTGCCGCGCGACCTCGCGCACATGATCGTGGTCTTCCAAATCCCCGCTGAAGCGCAGAGGTTTGCCTACGGTGATGTTGTAGGGTCCGCGCAGGTACCAGTAGCCCATCTCGCGGTTACCTTTAACGGTGGATTGAATGGCATGGATGCGGTCTTTGATGAGGTGGATCCCCACCGGGTAGACCGGCGCGCCGCTGGCGATGGCCAGGCGGGCTACCCCGGAGCGTACCTTGTTGTACCCGCCGCCCAGGGGGCTGACCTTCCCTTCGGGGAAGATCATCACGGTCTTGCCGGCTTTTAACAGCTCAAGTGCGCGGTCAATCGCTTCCTGTCCGCAGCCGGCAGCCACTTTGATATGTCCGGATTGCTGGAGATAGGTGCCCAGCAGCGGCACGTTGAACAGCACATCCTTGATCAGGATGTGCGACTGGCTTCCCAGCATGGCTGCTACAAAGAAGGGGTCGGTCGTGCTCGGGTGGTTTGGTGCGATGATCTTGGCACCAGCCGGGAACGGGGATTTCTGGTGGATATCCATATCCAGCATCGTCCCCGCGTATGTTTTTACAACAGGTTTGGAGACAACAAACAGGGTTTTTTCAGTAAGTTTTGACAATCTCTCACTCAGCTTTCCAGCGTGTTTACTGTATTACTCAGAATGGCTACAGCATACCTTTATGCTTCAATTCACGCATTGTCATTTAGACACATTTCTACCAGTGACCTGGGACACATCCGGTAAGCGATGATTAATGCAAGAATATGACCAGATGAATGAAAATAATAACCCCGCCTTGATACGGTGGTTACTGTGGATGGTGGGTCTAACAATTGTGTTAATTGGATGATTTATTCTGCGCGAGCAGATCCTTGATGTGGGGTTTAAGAATCTCCACCCACCTGGCGTAACCTTCCGCCATCAGGTGCAGGTGATCGTTGGTGATTTGGTCCTGCATTGCGCCGTCAGCGCCCACGAAGGACGGGAAAAGGTTGATAAAAGCATAGTCGTGGGTGGCGGCCAGCGCTTCAAGTTCGGTGTTGATACGCCTGATGCGCTTTGCATAAGACTTGCCGCGCGGCAGGATCGATTGGACGAAAACTTTGGTATCGGGCGAGATCTCCCCGCATCTTTCAAGGATCTGGTTGTAATTCTTCAGAATCTCCGCGTCTTTGCGGTAAGTAAACCAGGGCAGGTCATTGGTGCCGATAAGCAGGAAGATGGCCAGGGGTTTCGCGCGCAGGATATCATCCAGCCGCTTGATCACACCGAGGGTATCATCTGCGTTGATGCCGCGGTTCTTGAGCGGGATGCCCGGAAACAGTTCCTCCCAGCAGCCGCCGTCGGTGATGCTGTCGCCCAGGAAAACGATATCTCCCTCGTTCACCGGGTAGCGGCGAAAGAAATCCGCCCGCTGGGCATAGTGGTTCTGCTCGACGCGCTCCACAGCGAAGCGGCTGAGCGCAAGGAAGATCAGCGTGACGACAAAAGCAACGGATAGAATTGTGAACGGCATGGGGTGCATTATACCGCATGAAAAGACCGCGGCAGGGAGGATACCTGCCGCGGCATGCGAAGAGCGAGTTCCCAATTAGAAACGTTTACGGCTCGAGGCAGTAGGGCAATGAACTATTCGGGGAATCCGGATCGAGGTTCTCGTCATTTTCATCGTAGATCTTCACCGCGCTGATCCCGGGGAACTGCTCAAGGTTCTTCATGACCAGGTTGGCAACCGAGTATGCCGCTCCGTTATTGGCGCAGGTACCGCCTAGGTATACCCTGGCGATGCCGTCCTGGATGGACAATTCACGCACATGGGTGAAGCCGCTGGAGAGCAGGCGCAGCCCCCGGTCAAATTCCTCCTGGGTGGGGCCGGCGAAGTAGGCTTGCAGCACGGCGAGCGGCAGGTCTTCGCTGGCGGTTGTGCGGGTCACCGCCACTTCGTAAGGCTCAGTGGCAGCGACAAAGCGGTTTTCATCCATGAAATAAACGGTGATCTCCTGACCGGCGGGTTCAGCGCTGGGCAGCACGATCACCGCGGTGGGTTGCGGGGCTATGGTGGGGGATTCTACAACATCAGTGGGGAAGGTGATCTGAGGTACGGGCACGGTGGCGGTCGGATCGCCCAGGTTGAAGGTCACGCTGCATGCCATCAACACCAGCGCGGTTGTGGCTAAAGCGGCAATCGGGAAGAAGCGTTTCATTTTTTTATCTCCTGATTTATATCCATTATAATGAGGTGCGCAAAACGCAGTATATATCTTTGACCGATGGAGCCATATGATCACTGAGAAGCAAGTATTAGACGTTTTATGCGGGGTAAATGATCCCGAACTGGGTCGCAACCTCGTTGAATTGAACATGATCCGCGACGTGAAGGTGTCGGAGGACAATGTGGTCTCCTTCACCATTGCCCTCACCATTTCCGGTTGTCCGTTGAAGACACAAATCGAAAAGGATGCCCGCGCTGCGGTGATGGGCCTGGAAGGCGTGAAGGACGTAAGCATCACCATGGGTGCGATGACCGCCGAGGAACGCCAGGCGATCTTTGGAAAGGCCGTGCCGGAACTGCCCAAACTGAACCAGTTCAACAAGGTGGGCAAGGTGGTAGCGGTGATGAGCGGCAAGGGCGGGGTCGGTAAATCCTCGATCACAGCGCTGCTGGCCAGCAAGCTGGCCTGCCAGGGCAAAAAGGTCGGTGTACTGGACGCTGATGTGACTGGCCCCAGCATACCCAAGTTATTCGGTCTGCCGGCAGGTGGCGCGCGCGGCAGCGAGCAGGGCATCCTGCCCTCCATCACCAGCACCGGCATCCGCGTGATGTCTTCGAACCTGCTGGTGCCGACTGAGGACGCCGCCATCATCTGGCGCGGACCGCTGATCGCGGGCATCATCAAACAGTTCTGGAATGACGTTCTGTGGGGAACGCTGGATGTGCTGCTGGTCGACCTGCCGCCCGGTACCTCTGACGCGGCGCTGACCGTGATGCAGACGCTGCCGGTGAACGGTGTGGTGATGGTCTCGACCCCGCAGCAGCTGGCCGGGCTGGTGGTACGCAAGGCAGATTCGATGCTGAAGCAGTTGGGCATCCCCGTGCTGGGCGTGGTGGAGAACATGAGCTATTACCCCTGCGACACGAGTGATGCGCGCCATGAGATCTTTGGACCCAGCCACGTGGAGGAACTCGCCGTGGCCATCGGTACCGCCCGCACGCTGCGCCTGCCGCTTGACCCGCAGATCACCCTGCTGGGTGACGCCGGCAAGATCGAGGAGTATACCTCGCCTGACCTGGAGTCATTGGTCGCGCTGTTGAACTAATCCAGATTACGATCGGATTAACCTTAAGGATGCGCGACCTCGTTGCGCATCCTTTTTTGTGGTCCGTCATTGCGAGGAACGCTTTACGTGACGACGCAATCCCCACCATGATGTAGCGTGAGATTGCTTCGACCTGGAAGATCACCAGGTCTCGCAATGACAATCAAGAGAGGAATATCATTGCTAGCCCAGAATTCTTGAGGGCTTGGCAATCTCCGGTAAGTTACAAATAACCCCTTTTGCTTGAAGTTGGGACAGAAACGAGGTACTCTATTAA
>CAYWVP010000172.1:0-3981 GCA_964461605.1 uncultured Anaerolinea sp. | reverse complement strand
CCCCGGCATGCTATAGTTAATTGTCTAAACAATTCAAGCGAGATCTTATGACCATAATTACCCTGCTGACAGATTTCGGCAACAAAGATGGCTTTGTCGGGACGATGAAGGGCGTCATCTGGGGCATCTGCCCCACGGCGCAGATCGCCGACATCAGCCACGAGATTCCCCCGCAAAATATTAAAGAGGGTGCCATTGCCTTGTGGCGCGCAGCCCCGTTCTTCGCCGCGGGGACCGTGCACATCGCGGTTGTCGACCCCGGCGTGGGCACCATTCGGCGTCCCATCGCGATGCAACTGGGCAGCCAGTTCTACGTCGGTCCTGACAATGGTATTTTCACCCCCCTCATCGAGGATGCGCGGAAATTCGGCCTTGAAACCCGTTTCGTAGCGCTCGACCAGCCGCGTTTCTGGCTGCAGCACGTCAGCCGCACCTTTCACGGGCGCGATGTCTTCGCCCCGGCCGGCGCGCACCTGGCTTCCGGCGTGAAGTTGGATGAGCTGGGTACGCCCTTTGCCGATCCCGTGCTGCTGCCGCTTTCCAAACCCGAGCGCACGGCGGATGGTTTCAACGCGCACATCGCGCTGATCGATGTCTTCGGCAACTGCGCCACCGACCTGCCCTGGTCGGAGGTGGCGGGGCGGCACCTGCTGATTCGCATCAAGGATTATGTCATCCGCGGGCTTTCCCCCTCTTACGGGCATCACCAACCGGGTGAACTGATCGCCCTGGTGGATAGCGAAGATCACATCGAGGTGGCCGTCGTGAACGGCAGCGCCGCGAAGGCGCTTGGCGCGCAGGTGGGTGACCTGGTGGAGGTCCTCTTCATCGCCGAAGAATAACCTGCCCGGGTAGGTGAAACCATGCGAATATTGAGGTGTTATACAATTAGGTCATTGACAAAGGGGTGCTTTTTCTGTATTGTCTTAATGACAATCTGAGCAAGAAAACATTCTTCTGGAGGAGAACAATGAAAGGCATTTTTAAAGTAACAACCAGAACCATCGTCGCAGCAGGTCTTGGCGCAGCGCTCTTCGCGCTGTTGTTCATGTTCGTCAAGATCCCGTCTCCTGTCCCCGGCACCTACATCCAGACCGCCTACGGTTTGGCCGGTTTCTTCGCTGTCCTGTTTGGACCGATCGCGGCCGGTTTGATGGCTTTCATCGGGCACGCCATCAGCGATGCTGTGCAGTACGGCAGCCCCTGGTGGAGCTGGGTGATCTCCAGCGGTATCGCCGGCTTCATTTACGGCTTTGCTTTCAAGCGCACCCGTGTTGAAGAAGGCATCTTCGGCTGGAAGGACATCCTGACCTACAATATCATCCAGGTCATCGGCAATGCCATCGCATGGATCCTGGTCGCCCCGATTCTGGACATTGTCATCTACGCTGAACCGGCGAACAAGGTTTTCACGCAGGGTTTGATGGCTTTCGCCTCCAACTCGGTTGTGGCTGGTGTAGTTGGTACCCTGCTCCTGCTGGCGTACGCCGCCACCCGCACCCGCAAGGGCAGCCTCAGCAAGAAAAACTGATCTGCAGACGCAGGAATAAATGAATCTTCGAGGATGGCGGTTAAAGAACCGCCATCCTGATGTTGATTCATGTATAATAACCGCGGTAACAGGACCGTATAAACCGTAAGGTTCAAGGAGAAAAGCGCCATCTTCACAGGGCACACCCCGGCGCCTGATACGTATAGTGGTTACTCAACAAACCCCCATCATCGATTTCGATCACTTCACATTTCAATACTATTCCCAGGCTGAACCGACCCTGCGGGATATCAATCTCAAGATCTATGCCGGGGAAAAGATCCTCATCGTCGGACCCAGCGGCAGCGGCAAGAGCACGCTCGGTCACTGCCTCAACGGGCTGATCCCCTTTTACTATAAGGGTAACCTGGAAGGCAGCCTGAAGATCCAGGGGACGGAAACCCGTGATCTGGACATCTTCAAGCTTTCCAAGATCATCGGCACCGTGCTGCAGGATTCTGACGGGCAATTCGTGGGGCTCACCGTGGGTGAGGATATCGCCTTCGCCATGGAGAACGACTGCGTGGCGCACGCCGAAATGCATCAACGTGTGGACCGGGTCGCCGATATGGTGGATATCGCGCATGTAAAAAACCTGTCGCCTTATGAACTATCGGGTGGGCAGAAGCAGCGCACCGCGCTGGCGGGGGTGCTGATCGATGACGTCGACATCCTGCTTTTTGACGAACCGCTCGCCAACCTTGACCCCGCCACCGGCAAGACCGCCATCGAGATCATCGATGATATTCACAAGCAGCTGCACAAAACGATCATCATCATCGAGCACCGCCTTGAAGATGTGCTGCACCGCGATGTGGACCGCGTGATCGTGATCAACGAGGGCAGGATCATCGCCGACATGAACGCGCATGACCTGGTCAGTTCCGATGTCCTCAAAGAGAACGGCATCCGCGAACCGCTCTACGTCACCGCGTTGAAATACGCTGATATCCCCGTCACCCCGCAAATGAAGCCCGGCCACATCTGGAGCCTGGACACAACAGGTGTAAATGCCGCCCTGCGCAGCTGGAACCGCTCAGTCAAAACCCCGCTGGAAACACCGCCCAGACCGCCGCTGTTGACGATCGATCATTTGTCATTCTCGTATGATGGCGTGCGGCAAACCCTGAGCGATATCAATTTTGAGATCAGGGAAGGGGAGATGGTCTCCATTGTGGGCAAGAACGGCGCGGGTAAATCAACGCTGGCCAAACTGATGTGCGGTTTTGAAAAGGTGGACAAGGGAGCCATCCTGTACAAGGGTGAGGATATCCGCAAACAGTCGATCAAGGAGCGCGCCGAGTTCATCGGGTTCGTGATGCAGAACCCCAACCAGATGATCTCCAAGAACCTCATCTTTGACGAGGTGGCGCTCGGGCTGCGGCTTCGCGGCGTAAATGAGGAGGAGATCAAGGAACGCGTTGAGAAGGTGCTGGACATCTGCGGCCTTTCCCCCTTCATCGAATGGCCGATCTCCGCGTTGAGCTACGGGCAGAAGAAGCGCGTCACCATCGCCTCGATCCTGGTGCTGAGACCCAATATTCTTATTTTGGATGAGCCCACCGCCGGGCAGGATTACCGCCATTACAGCGAGATCATGGAGTTTCTGCGGCACATCAACGAGTCGGGCGTCAGCATCATCCTGATCACGCATGACATGCACCTGATGCTGGAATATACCCCGCGTGCCATTGTACTCTCAGAAGGACAACAGATCGCTGATACACTGGCGTCAGTCGTCCTTACCGATCCCCAAACGATCGCTGCTGCCAACCTGAAAGAAACCTCACTTTACTACCTTGCGCAGCTCGCCGGTATCCCGGATGGTACGCAATTTGTGCAGCACTTCATTGATTATGAAAGGGTTGCCGTTCAATGAAGACGAAACTCTTTTCATATAATTATGAAAACACGCCCATCCACAATCTCTCCGGGTTGATCAAGTTCATCTGTTTTCTACTGCTCACTTTCGCCACCATGTACACTTACGATATCCGGGTCATACTCGGCATGCTGGTCTTTTCTGTGATCATTCTGCGCATCTCAAAGATCAAGTTCAGCCAGATCAAAGTGATGCTCATCTATGTACTGATCTTTATTCTCATCAACGGCATCTTTACGTTTTTCTTCGCCCCGGAACACGGAACTACCCTCTATAACACGCGCAACCCGATCATGAAGCTTTGGGGGAATTTTGAACTGACCCAGGAACAGGTGCTGTACCAGATCACCCTGGCGTTCAAATATCTCTCGGTGGTGCCCCTGGGCATCATCTTCCTGCTGACGACCAACCCGAGCGAGTTCGCCTCTTCAGTGACCGCGGTGGGGGTGCCTTACAAAGCCTCTTTTGCGATCTCGCTGACCCTGCGCTACTTCCCGGATATTTTGCGCGTTTACAACGACATCAGCCAGGCGCAGCAGGCACGCGGGCTGGAAATGTCGGGCAAGGC
>CAYWVP010000171.1:1887-3984 GCA_964461605.1 uncultured Anaerolinea sp. | reverse complement strand
TATGGTTCAGGTGGAAGATTTTACTCGTTTACCAGCAGCCAGTAGGCGTCGTCCCCGGCGATGAGGAGGAAGCCCGGAGGAAGCTCGGGCAGGCGGGCTTTGGCGGCGAGGAGAGCGGCACCAGCGGGGACATCGGCGGGGCTGGCGACGGGGTGCAGCTTGCGCGTGCAGTTGAGGCCAAAAAGGCCGTACTCAAGCACGGAGAGATCCTCTATGTATATGAAGAGAGGTTCATCCGGGGGGAGGTTGGTGTCAACGAAGCGCAGGTGAGGGGCGTAGGCGGTGTTCTGGTAATACAAGCGCTCAGCGTAATCCACGCTGAGGATATTGGCGCGGTCGGGGCTGGTGAGCAGGAGGGAATTGACGGCTTTCTGCGCGCGCGAGACGTACTGCGCCTCGAGCACGTTGGTCACCTCGATAGGGTCGATGCGCCCGGACAGGAAACTGTAGAGGGAATTGGTGGTGATGAGGGGGCGACCGTCGTTGATGAGCAGGACGGACACTGCGAGGAAAAGCGAGGCTACGCTCAAGACAAGTGCGATAAGCCCGCCGATGAACTTTTTATTGGGAACCAACGCGGCGAGCAGGGGCGCGAGCGCGAGGAAAGCGATGGACATGTGGCGGCCGCGGTTGGGTCCCCAGCCCTCACCCTTTAGCATGACCTGCCCGACGATGAAGACGAGCATGAGAAGAACGGAAAAGAGCACATAGAGACGGCGGGTTTTCCTGCCTCGGCCGAACATTGCTACGATGGCAGCGAGGGGTAATAAGGTGAAACTGAGCGGACCAAACCAGGAGGCGTCCTCGTTGACCGGCAGGTGCATTCCGTATGCAAAGACATCCCCCTCCTCCAGGCGCATGAACTGCGTGGATTCGAGATCGACCGCGAGACGGTCAGCGGCGCGCCGGAAGGAATTGTCGCGGGCGGCGAGGAGGTTGAGTTTGAGTTGACCATTGAGCCCGTCGTAACTCACCGCCTGGTAGGCGTAGCGCAGCCCATTGGTGGTGTACTCCTCGGCCGGACGGCTGGCAAGCGTGCTGAGATAGTACCAGAAGCCGGAGTGGATCATGTTGGGTTCTTCCACGCGGGTCTCAGTGAAATTCTGGATGAATTTTAATGAAGAGAAGACGCCGAAGAATAGCAACGCGATCGCCACGGCTTTCAATAACTGGCGGAAGGGGAAGCGTTTAATGAAGATGAGCAGCAGCGCGAGGGCGTAGACCGGCACGTAGAGAAAGGCGGTCTGCTTGGTGCCGACAGCGATGACGCCGGCGAGGATGGAGAGGTAGAGGTCGCGGTGCATGCCATCCCTGTGAAAAAGCAACAGGAACAGGATGGAAATGAGCACCAGCGCCGCGGTGAACACATCCCCCTGGTAGGAATAGGTCTGCAGCAGGACGACCGGGAAGCTGAGGCTGACCAGCGCGGCGGTGAGGGCGGCCTTGCGCTCAGCGCCGAGGAGCAGTGCGATCTCGTATATGGATGCGGCAGCAACCGCCAGCCCCAACCAGGGGACTAGGAAAAAGGTCATCTCGGAACCGCTCAAGAGGAAGAGCCACAAGCCCTGGATGGAGAGGTTGATGGGATAAAAGACCTGCTTGGTGGTGACCGGGTTGTACCAGCTCTCCAGTGAAGCGTGCTGCAGCCAGTAATAAATGCGGGGGAGGTGGGTGTTCAGCGAATCCGAGTTGCTGATGGGGGCGAGGGTGCCGACGTAGAAAGCCAGCCCGAGCACGGCGACGATGAGCAGGGAGAGGAAGCTCTCGAGGGTGAATTTTGGCCGGAAAGCGAAGCCGAGGCGGGGAAGGGGTTCCTTGAAAATCCTGCCGGCGGGGTCAAAGAGGACAAGTGATAGGGCGATGCATACGAGCAGCTGCACGAACAGGTAGAGCAGGGGATTATCCAGCGCCCTGGCGAAGTGAAGGATCTCGACCACCAGGATGTTGCCGGCGGTGAGGGTGAGAAAAAAGGCGATGACGAACCTGCCCAGCGAAGGCGTACGGAAGAGCCGCTGCATGAAAAGCAGCGCGGTCACCAGGTAAAGGGCGATGGAAAGGTAAAGCATGATTGTTAAATTATAACAGTGAAGGCCGGAG
>CAYWVP010000171.1:0-1787 GCA_964461605.1 uncultured Anaerolinea sp. | reverse complement strand
TCCTGCAACCCGCCAACCTCCTGCTGATCATCGGACTGGTCTTCGGCATCGCGATCAGTGTGCTGGCGCCTTTCGGCACGGGGTTTGACGAGGAAGCGCACCTGGCGCGGGTGTACGACCTCTCAGGGCTGAACCTGCTGCCGAACCGCAGCATCTACGACAAAACCATCTATTTCGCCGAGTTCCATTCGCTGACGTACCGGCGCTTCTATTACCGCGACGAGGGGGCGCAGATGTTCACGCCGGAATACTTCAGTGTTCGGGCGAACTACGACAGCATGGCGATCGAGTCGACCATGTCGATCTATCCGCCGCTGATGTTCTTCCCGCAGGCGGTGGTGGCGGGGGTAGGCTGGCGTTTACTTGACCTGCCGATCATCCCGGTGGCGATAATAATGCGCGTAGTCACTCTATTACTTTACCTGGCGGGGTCCTGGCTGGCCATTAAGACCATACCGATAGGGAAGTGGGCTCTGCTGGCGGTGGCACTGCTGCCGACCTCGCTCTACCAGGCGGCCACGGTCAACGGGGACGGGTACACCAATGCGGTGAGCTTCCTGTTCATTGCCGTGGTGCTGGCGCGCGTGCTGCAGCCGGAAGAAAAAATGACTCAGAAAGGGTTTGTGTGGCTGTGCGGGGTGATCTTCCTGCTGGGGATGGCCAAACCGGGAGCGATCCTGCTCCTGCCGCTGCTGCTGTTGATCCCGCGCCGGGTCTTTGCTTCGCGTGGTCAGTATTTTGGAATGTGGGTGGCTACGGTAGTCATGGCGGTCTTCCACGCCGGGTGGATCCTGATCAGTTTTACCAACACGAGCCTGGGGGAGGGGACACCGGGGACGATCTTCAGCAGCGTGTTCTCTCAGCTGGGGCAGTACCTGGGCACGTTCGGGCGCTCCTTCCTCATTTACTGGCAGGATCTGTTCGGGTCAACGATCGCGGCTTACGGCTACTGGGAGGGGAGGGTGCCGGGGCTGGTGTACTGGCTGGCGGGGGTGGTGCTGGTGCTGGCGGTGCTGGCTGTTGAGAAGCACGCGCGGATGACCAAAGGGGTGCGCGCCTTCCTGCTCGGGCTGATGCTGCTGGCGTGGTTCGGCATCCTGGTGATGTACACCGCGGGCAAGTTCACGTTTGACAGCAAAGAAACTGTGCTGATGGTGCAGGGGCGCTACCTGAACGCCTTTCTGCCGCTGGGGCTGCTGGCTTTGGGCGGATTTGTTTCGGAAAAGTTTACCTGGCGCTTTCTGGTGAAAGGGTTTATCACCGCAGGGATCGTTATCTTCCAGGCATTCTTCCTGTGGGGGTTGATCGCGCATTACTACACGCCCTGCGGACCCTCAGTGCTGGGGCGCGAGAGCTGCAGGCTGCCGGCGTACCAGAACCTGGAGATCGCGAACCCGCCGCAGGTGAAACTGATGGCTGACGCGATGTTGGAACAGGAATTCACTAATACATGCGCCGACCTGCGCGCCGTGGAAGTGCTCATCGGGGATCTTTCGGTGGATGTGGACGGTGTGCTTGAAATGGCGCTGATCGCGCCGGATGGCATGACGGTTGCCAATCAAACGGTGGACGCGGGGGCGCTGACCCCCAATCAGGCGATCATGCTCGATGTACCGACGGACGCGGGGTTGAGCCGGGGGATTTATGTGATTAGGCTGGATGCAGCGGATCTGCGCGGAGAGGTGGGCGTGGGCGTGCGTGAACCGGACGTGTACCCCGGAGGCGGGCTGACAGCTGGGGGCAGCGTTGTGGACGGGGACACGGTGTTCTTCTACACCTGCGCGCCA
>CAYWVP010000170.1:0-4005 GCA_964461605.1 uncultured Anaerolinea sp. | reverse complement strand
TGGGATTCTCGCCAACCATCTGGACATCATCTTCACGAACGTTGCTCTTCATGTACGCAGCGATCATCCTGTGCAGCACCATGTTGTTCGATGAACTTAGTCCGAGCAGCAAACCCGTGATCACTCGCGCGGTGCTCATCACAGCCGGTTTTACAGCCGGATTTTCCTTGCTGAACCTGGTGGCGGGGATTTTTGAAGCTTAAAAGAAGCAAGTCTCTACAACCCGGGTAATTTGATTTAGAATAGCCTGATGCAAGAGACACAGAACATCCGGGACGATCATTCGTAATGGCATCCATTAAAAATCGGATAAATTCCACGCTGGCCCCGCTTCAGAACATCACGTGTTCTCCAGCCAGCCTGGTGGCGGTCACCATTTTCACCGCACTCCTGTTCGTTTTATCGGAGTGGATCTTCATTTTCACACGTCCCTCATTCCTTAAAACCGTTCCTTTCATAGAAAAAATGCAGGCGTTGAGCACCACCTCCGCGCTGCTGGTTCTTGCAGGAGTGCTGGCAGTGATGCTCATCCTGATCCCCTGGTATCTCGTGAGAAATTCGATTGCACGCCGGGTGATCGCTGCGGTTGCACTGCTGGTTCCCACCCTGATCCTCACTGCATTATTGCTGCTTCTGGTGGATAACTTTACCTACACGGTCTTCCGGTTTGGCATTGTGAGTACCAAAGAAGCCTGGCGGACGGTATACGCCGTGATCCTCGTTCTGGTGGCACTTTACCTTTACACCCGCCTGGCAGACCTGGGAAACCTGCTTACTAACTTTTTCAATCGACTTAACCCGCGGGCACGGCTGATTGTATTCGCGGCAATCTTGCTGCTTGCCAGCCTTGGCGTGTTGCTGCCGGCGAACCTGTCACAGGTGAAGAATGAAACGCTGGCGCAGCGCACAGCATCCAGCCGCAACCAGCTGCCTGACATCCTCTTGATCACGGTGGATGGCGTCAACGCGGAATACACCTCCGTTTACGGCGGAGAAAGGGATACCACACCCTTCCTGCGGGAACTGGCAGGTGAATCGCTGGTTGGACGCAACCATTTCGCGAATGCGCAAGGGACTATCGGATCGTTGACCTCGCTGCTGAGCGCAAAAAATCCCGCCGACACACGGGTGATCTACTCCTCCGATATGCTGCGCGCGACGGATGCCTACCTGCACTTACCCGGAATATTAAAATCCTACGGGTATTACACCGCTCAGTTCAGCAACGCCGTTTATGCTGATGCTTACAAAACCAATTTCCAGAACGCGTTTGATGAGGCAAACGGCAGATCAATGAGTGAACATCCGGTTAATCGCCTGCTCACCAGTTTATATCCGGGAGTGACCAGCATCTTCCAGCAGGAGGTCATCGAACGGATCACTGACCGCCTGGCACACCTCTTTTATATTCGTGATATGGCGAATCCTTACCAGCAGGTAACAGAAGCACCGGCCAAATTCGATGATCAGGAAAAAATCGAAAAAGCGATCTCTTTGTTGGAAGGAAAGCGCGAACCGGTATTCATTCATCTGCATTGGATGGGCACACATGGTCCGAACTTTTTTCCGGACCAGCAGGTGTTCTCCGCCGGATTGAACAGCGAAGATCAGGGCAGCAACAAACAACTGTTTTACTACGACAGCATTCTTGAATTTGACCGGGAAATCTCAGAGCTTTACCAGTATTTGCTTGAGCACAACCGGCTGGAGCATACCATCCTGATCGTAACCAGTGATCATAGTCAAAAATGGACCAATTCGCGATTGCCGCTGATCGTGCATTTCCCTGAGAACGAACACGCCGGAGAGATCCCTAATAACACGGAAAACATAGATATTGCACCAACGCTGCTGGATTACCTGGGAATCAACCAACCTGATTGGATGCGCGGGCAATCACTGGTGAAAGCGGGCTATCAATCTCACCCCATCTTTACCGCCAAGATCCCCAAATCATCAAAGGACCCGGCGACCGGAAAGGTCGAATATCCCGAATCCAAAGCCCCCTTTTTCCAGTTCGGACGCATCTCGGTGGTTTGGTGTGACCAATGGTTTGAGGTCGATCTCAACGAGTTGACGTTGAGTTCCGGGCAGGTGGTCAGCTACGACACCAGGTGCAGTGCACGGATCAGCAAGGCTGAAGCCATTGACATGATCATAAACCACATGGAAGAGCATGGGTTCGACACCGCATCGCTTATTCCAATGCGCAAGTAGCGGGTTGTGGAGCGCGCACCGGGACATTAGCCAGGCCGATAATGATCAACGGTCAAAATGCAGGATCACAAGATTCCCGGAGAATGTATCCGCAAGCCGCTCCGGCAGATTACCGAGATTCGCGATAAAACGCTTGCGCGATCCGAATCCCGGGATCACCACCAGGTCACGTTCGACGTTCACGAATAACTCATCCAGCCGCAATGATCCGATCATTTCTTTTACAAGAACCGACACACCACTGTGGTTTTTTCCGATCACAGCCTGGATGATCTCAAGGTAACTTTTATGCGCGAGGATCTCGCAAGGCACGTTTAATTCCCTCGCGATGGTGAGATTGGCCTGTAACACCCGGCGCAGCGCGGCCGGGGTTACCACCCCTGACGGGATCAATAGAAGGACCCGCTCCATGCCGTCCAATGGATGGGACAACTTGCCGACCATCACCGGGGAATCAGAACCCCAGATCACTTCATCCAGCACGGTGCCCAGGATATTCTGCTTGAAGGTCTTTTTCCCACGCCAGCCCATGAGGATCAAGGAACTGTCTTTTTCGCGTGAAACCTGTAAAATTCCCCTGGCGTACGAATCCGCCAGGCGCGGAACGAGTTCATAACGGGTCTCGGGATCACCAATGAGCTCCGGGACCTTACCCAACAATTCCTTTTGCTGATGCAGGTTGAGGTCAAGGTCTTCCTTGTCCAGCACAACATTAAGCGCGATCACCTCTCCTCCCCCGCTTTTTGCCAACAAACCCCCCAATGAGAGAAGATACTCCTGGGTAGCCGGGTTGGCAATCGGCACTAAGATCCGGTGGAAAAGAGGGAGTTCCGCCAATTCTTCGACCTTTTGCCGTAATCCGGGGGCAAACTTCTGAACGAACAACGGGGAAGTGACCGAGGTCAACAGGATCATGATCATGGCAGCGTTGAAGATATCGTTGGTAAATAGGTTAAGCTGAAGCCCGATGATCAAAGTGGGGATGGTGACTGCAGCCTGAGCGTGTGAGAGACCATAAACGGTCCAAAATTCCGCTCGACTGTATTTAAAGATACGGGCAGTGATCCATGAAGCCAGCAACTTGGATACATACGCCACCAGAAGGATACCAAGCCCGAGCAGTATTGCCTGGGGATTGCCTACCAGCGTGAAAGGATCCGTTATCATGCCGCTATACAAGAGAAATACCGGGATAAAAAAGGACTCACCCATGAAAAGCACATGACCGGTCACCGGGCTATGCCTCGGCAGGGTGGCATTGATGGCCAGACCTGCCAGGAACGCACCGACCACCTCATGAACACCGATCAATTTTGCGCCAAACGCGGCGACGAACAGTAACACAATCACGAACTGGAATTCCACCATTGAACCGGAAAAGCGTTGAAAGAACCATTTGCCCAATTTCGGCAGAACAAAAAGGATGGCAAGGGTAAAGATCACCAGGAGAACAAGCAACTTGATAAAATAGCCCAATTCGAGCTGCCCCTGGTCAGCCCCCAGGACAATGGCAAGAATGATGAACGCCCCGATGTCGGTCAGGATCGTCGCACCCGCGGTCACAGCGATGGCTTCATTGCGGGTGACACCAAGCTTATTCAGTAAAGGGAATGCCAGTAAAGTATGGGAAGCAAAAGCAGAGCCAAGGAGGATCGAACCCAACCAGGGAAGGTGGATGAGCCAGCCCAGCAGCGTTCCCATCGCGAGCGGGATGGAAAACGTGAGGAGGCCAAAAACCAGTGACCTGGTTTTCACACGCATGAACTGGTTGAAATCCACCTCAAGACC
>CAYWVP010000169.1:2137-4021 GCA_964461605.1 uncultured Anaerolinea sp. | reverse complement strand
TGAGATATCTCCTCGTGTAGGGGTTGATTAATTATAGTATGAAACCTGCCAGGATCATTATAGTACATTTGTTCAAGTAAAGCAAGACTTGATGTAGTTGCACCAATACTAAAACATGTTCTACATATTCAAACCGTCTCGAGAGAGTTAGAAATTCATTTTCTGAAAAACGGTACCTGACTTTTATTAGGCATATTGAAATGGCATTGATTTTGATGTATTATGCTTTTATAGTATTCCCAACTTACTGATCCCATCGTTCATTCATCACCACAATAGTTGGAACACAACGCAGGCAACTTGAGTTGCTGGTAATTGTCTTCCATTTATTTGATTTTGGTGCTTCATTGGTGTGATTTTCCGGCAAATGACAACCTGGCGCTGCATTCATTTGTTTTTGTTCACCTTGTTAGCTGAAGCGGGGCTGTCCATCGGCACATCTGGTGTTTGAAAAAAATATTGGATTGATTGAGGGGTTGTCGATTTTTTTGGGAATTAAATCATTCAAAAAGGAGGAAAAATGAACACAAGAACGATTCATCACAAGTCTACTACAACGCAGCTGGCAAAATTATTTCAAGGCATTTTTGTTTTCATCTTTGCAGTTTCAATGATGGGTGTCAGTCCACCCGCTTTGGCGACGGCGCAGGAGATTTCTTCTGTTGCCCCGGTCATCACTGAAGGAGAGTCGATAGGTGTCACCATGTCAGAAGATGGAACACCTACTCCATTTGCGCTTACATTACACGCTACTGACGGTGACCTTGATGATACTTTGACATGGAGCATACAAACTGATGCGATAAATGGGGCTGCTTCAGCTGGAGGAACCGGGCTTGCAGTAGTTGTCGATTTTGTACCGGATGCGAATTACTACGGTTCTGATAGTTTTGTTGTAGCCGTAACGGACGGGACATTATCCGACACAATCCTTGTCAACATCACCATCAACGCGCGCAATGATCCCCCCGAGGCTGTGGATGATGAGTTTTATACAGCCATTGATGCTCCAATCCACTTTGTTCCAGCGGATCTCGTTGGAAATGATCTGGATGTTGATGGGGATCCTTTATCTGTGGCTACAATCACGAACATCACCAACGGATCAATGGCATATTGGTGGTTCACACCAACGGCAGGATTTTCCGGTGAAGCTGGATTTGACTATGAGGTTAGCGATGGCCAAGTCACCGATACAGGACATGCCACGATCCATGTCGGGGATATCGATACAACTCCACCCGAGTTGACCATCACTGGAGCAATGGCGGACGACGAAGCAATGGCGGGGGACCTGGCGACCGGATTCATCCTAGAGACGATGAACGACCCGGCGGTAGATCATCTGATACAGTTCGCGGCTGGGACGACGGCTGATGAACCGTTGGCAGCAGAACACTTCGGACTTTATCTGACAGCTTCAACTGTTGATCCAGCGGATTTGATTGCTTACTATACCGCGCGTGGGGTACCAGAGGACTACCTGGCATACTTAACAGCTGCGGCTAATGGGACAGCTCCATTCGTCTTTATTAATGGCAGCACAGTCAAGCTGGCAGATGGCGCAAAATATACCATACAAGACGCTGATGTGGACATGACCGTACCGGATGACTTTCCGCTGGGAACGTACACGGTAGCAGGAGAGATCGCGGATGAAGTGGGCAACGAGAGCACGGTGACCCTGATCCTGATTGTGGCCGGCGACCGTGAAGGTCCTGAGTTGACAGTGACCGGAGCAACAGCGGATGGCGGAGCCATGGCGGGTAACCTGGCGACCGGTTTCATCCTGGAGACGACGAACGACCCTGCTTTGGATCACCTGATCCAGTTCGCGGCGGGGACCATGGCGGATGAGCCACTGGCAGCGGATCACTTCGGGTT
>CAYWVP010000169.1:0-2037 GCA_964461605.1 uncultured Anaerolinea sp. | reverse complement strand
GATGAAACATTGGCAGCAGAACACTTCGGGTTGTACCTGACCGGTTCGACGGTGAGTGCTGCGGACTTGAAAGCGTATTACGCTGCGCGCGATGTCCCGGATCCCTACCTGGCTTACCTGAATGGGGCAGCGGATGGCATCAATCCGTTTGTGTACATCAACGGCAGCACGGTAAAGCTGGCAGACGGTGCGAAGTACTTTGTCCAGGGATTGGATGTGGACATGACGGTGCCGGACGACTTCCCGCTGGGGACATATACAGTGTCGGGGAAGATCGAAGATCTGGCAGGTAATGAGACCTCTGTCACCCTGATATTGGTCGTATCGGGTGATCGTATTGCACCTATTCTAACCATCACTGGAGCAACATCCGACAGTATTGCGATGGCAGGTACCCTCACCACCGGTTACATTCTTGTAACGACAAATGATCCGGCAAAGGATCACCTGGTCCAATTTGCCGCCGGAACTGCTTCGAATGAAACCTTGGCAGCGGAACACTTCGGGTTGTACCTGACTGGATCGACGGTGAGTGCTGCGGACTTGAAGGCGTACTACGCTGCGCGCGGCGTGCCGGCTCCTTACCTGGCTTACCTGAATGGTGCAGTGGATGGCAGCAATCCGTTTGTGTACATCAACGGCAGTACCGTTAAACTGGCAGACGGTGCGAAATTTGCCATCCAGGGCACTGATGTTGACATGACCATTCCGGATGACTTCCCGGTGGGGACCTACACGGTGGAAGGGGATATTTGGGACGAAGCAGGGAATAAAACGGCTGTCAAGCTCATTCTTGTTGTGACGAATCCCAATGATCAACCCTCGATTGTCGAAACTGATCCTTATGCCATAACAATATCGGAGGATGGCAACCCGACAGCCTTTGCGCTGACCTTGCATGCTGTCGATCCGGATCCGATGGAAACACTCACTTGGAGTATCCAGGTACCGGCACTCCATGGTACTGCCACAGCAAGTGGAACTGGCACCTCCAAAGCGATCGGATATGTTCCTGATGCGAATTTCCATGGCAGTGACAGCTTCCAAGTGTTGGTCTCTGATGGTGAACTTCAGGATTCGATCCTGGTGAATGTGACAGTCGAATCAGTTAACGATATTCCAGTGGCTGATCCCCAGACTGTAAAAATCCATGAGGAGGAACCGGTGGAGATCCACCTCACCGGATCTGATATTGAAGGTGATCCGCTATCCTTCCAGGTTGTCACCCAACCTGGCCATGGAGCACTGACTGGCACAGCGCCTGACCTGCTGTACACACCGGATGATACATTCACTGGCATCGATACTTTTACATTCAAAGTGAATGATGGACTTGATGATAGTCTGACAGCAACAGTAACCATCCAGGTTCAGGAACCTACTCCTTGGATGGATGAAAAATTGACCACCAGCAAGGTAATCTTCAACTGGAAGGATGTGCCTGGAGCCACGAAATACCGCTTCCAACTTTCCACCAAAGTGGATTTCAGCACGCTCGTCTTGAGCATCAAGACACTGGAATCACGGTATCCATATGAGACAGCTTTGAAACCTGCCAAGACTTACTACTGGCGTGTTCAGGCAAAGGTCGGAGGATTTTGGGAAACATCGTGGAATACCTACAAGTTCTTCTCAATGGATCCCCTAACCGCACCTGTATTGACCAGTCCGGCTCATAAGTTCACATTTATTGACACTCATACGCCGCTGTTGGAATGGCAAAAGGTGGACAACGCGGTGAGTTACCGGGTAGTGATCAGCAATAGCAGCACATTCGCGGTAAAGCTGCAAAAGGTAACTGTGGATGATCCGCATTACCTGGCGTCCACCCTGCCAAATGGCAAGTATTTCTGGCGGGTAAGAGCGTTGGATGCCTCAGGCGGAAAAGGACCCTGGTCGGAGGTCAGGATCTTCAAGGTGGCGGTTCAATAAAGTATCAAACCGCAGCAATTCAACATCCTCAATCGATTACCGCCCGGGAGACCGGGTGGTAATCTTTCCAGTCTACTAGTGTCCCTTTTTTATTTTTGAATCTGG